>JAAERC010001273.1 GCA_024230695.1 Candidatus Zixiibacteriota bacterium | reverse complement strand
TCGAAGGTAATCGTTATATGTAAATCAAAAAGATTTATATCTATATTCATCCCCACCAACAAATTGTCTATTTTGCAACAATCTGATTGACGAAATATGTCATCTAAGATATCGGCTTTGGCGAAATCTTCTTTAACACTGAAATCGGAATTTTATGGTTTTTTTGAATAAATTTATAATTAAAAGATTGTTTTATAAATTTGGCGAAATCTTAAAGTATCAAATTATGATTGATAATTATTATATTTTAAATTTAGAAAGAAAAAATAGGCAAATTTATGAATTCTGATGTCAAACGGTGTCAAGTTTTAGACATAGCCTCCCGATAAGAATAAGGAGTAGCTATAATTATGGTAATAGGATTTTAACATGGCATCAGGGTAGTTAAGGAAGGGTAATATCCTTTGAGACAAAGGGTTACGAGATTACATTATAGGCGTCCCATAGTCGTAGTAAACTTGGTTTTACTGCTATTGCTTTTTGGAGTGATGGCAAGTGCCCAGGATTTACCGCTGGCCATTGTCTATACCGACAGCCTGAAATCGACAATGCGTACGATGCGCGGGATAAAAAGTAGTATTAGTAAACAACAGAATAGTATTACATTTCATGATTATCTTTTAACTTCTAATAAGTCTGTAATTGAGCAAAGAGTATCAGAGATTAATGAGATTAATCCTCGATTAATAATCACTATAGGTTCATTTGCCACTCAGGAAATATCAAGTAGAATAAAAAACAAGCCTATTATATTTTCGGCGGTTCTTAATCCGGAGACTTCAGGGTTTGTGAAATCAAAAAGCCAGCCTGGCGGTAGAATAACCGGGGCTTCATTAGATATCCCTCCTGATATTCAATACACCTATTTTAAACGAGTTATTTCTGACCTAAAAAAGATCGGGGTTCTTTATTCCGATGAAACGGCAAATTTGATTCCTCCAGCCAAAGCGGTTGCATCTGAAGCCGGGCTTGAGTTGATAGCAGTTAAAATTGATTCTGAAAAAGATATCCCTTCTGCTCTTGAAAAATTAGGACGAATGACCGATGGGATTTGGTCAGTCGCCGATAAGAAAATATATTCACCCCGTTCCACTCGTTTTATACTATTAAATACACTTCGGAACGGCATCCCATTTATGGGATTCTCCAGAAACCTTGTGGAATCTGGCGCTCTTTTTGCGCTTGATTTTGATTACAAAGATATTGGACGCCAGACTGGCAAAATTGTCTTAAAAGTATTGGCGGGTAGAGATCCGGCTAGAATTAAAGTTGAGGTTCCCGGTATAATTTGGTTCCACTATAATGAGAAAACAGCCAATCATATTAATATTGATGTTCCTGAAGATTTAATTGCTATTGCCAAGGAGGTGCATCGATGAGCATTCTTGGTAATATAAGAAAACTTGGACTGCGCGAGAAATTCGTATTTGTCGTTTCGCTGGTAATTATATTTAGTATGATAATTATCTCCTCGTATCTGATAAAACGCCAAAACGAAATTTATCGTCAGGAATTGGCCAATCGTGGTAGCGCTCTGGTAGCCAATTTGGCCTACAATGCAGAGTATGGCGTAATTCTGGAATCTAGGGAAGAAATTGAGAATTTACTTAAAGGATTTGCGCGAGCCGATGATATTACATATGCCCAAATTCATTCTCTTGATGGCAGAGTGCTGGGCGAAACTGGTGATGATGTATATGCCCGTTTTATTGATTCTATCAATGTTGATAATAAATTGGTATCGAATAAAAAACTGATCCAGAATTATTATACCTCCTCGGATGGGGAGGAATACCTTGAGTTAAGATATCCGGTACAAACCAAGCGACAGGAATATTCCCGGGAGAATCTTGGTACCGTTATGGGTTACCAGCCCGAGGAATCTGACAATAATATGGAAACTATTGGTAATGTTCGGGTTGGTTTATCTCTGGCGAATTTACAGCTTGAGATCTCAAGATCACAATCGGCAGCGATTCTTCTAACATTAATGGTTGTTTTCTCGGCCATTATAATAATGACGGCCTTTGTTCGGATAATTATCAGGCCTATTGAATCGCTAGTTAAGATCACTGATCAGATTTCAAAGGGTGATCTCAATAAAACTGTGGAAATCACGAGAACCGATGAAATAGGTCTTTTGGCAAAATCATTTAACCGTATGATCGACTCTTTAAAACAATCAAAGGATGAGATCGAGGAATACAATAGAACTCTTGAAGAAAAAATTATTGAACGAACCGGTGAACTTGAAGATGCTCAGCAACAATTGGTGCAATCTGAAAAATTGGCCGGAATTGGACAGTTGGCCGCTGGCGTTGCTCATGAATTAAATAATCCGCTGGGCGGCATACTGGGATATGCTCAGTTTACATTGGAAAAAATGGAAAAGAAGGATGTAACATCCTTAAATGAGAAAGATTATAAATCATTTAAAAGATATATTAAAGATATTGAAACCCAATCCCGCCGGTGTAAAGCAATTGTACAAAATCTGCTTCGATTCTCAAGATCATCGAATAAGATAGAACTTCAGGATTCCGATATTAATCAGATTGTAATGGAGACTCTGACTTTTGTTGAACACCAGTTTGTGATGAAACAAGTTAAATTATCTAAAGAATTAGATTCAACAATTCCGCCTATCCAGGCCAATTCAGGACAACTTCAACAGGTCTTTACCAATATGCTGATGAACGGTTTGCATGCTTCTGAATCGGGCACCGAAATGGTTGTTTCATCCAAGTTCCTGCCGCCATTGGGAGAATTCCCCGGAACAGTTGAAATAAACTTCACCGATCAGGGTAGCGGGATCAATGAACAGGATATTAAAAAGATATTTGAACCATTCTTTACCACCAAAGAGATTGGTAAGGGGACAGGTTTGGGACTTTCGGTTAGTTATGGAATAATTAAGGATCATAACGGTGAAATCAAAGTAAAATCGTCGCCTGAAAAGGGAACGACATTTACTGTCATGATTCCACTGGAGAAAAAGAGCGCACCGGCCGATAAACAGGTCAAGGATACTTAAAGGAATAAAGTTATAAAATGGCACAAGATGCAAATATTTTAGTTGTCGATGACGAAGAAGTCATGCGGGATTTTTTGCAGGATGTTCTTGAAAGCTTTGATGTTGAGTTAGCTTGTGATGGAGAACAGGCAATTTCCCTATTGGAAGAAAAATCGTACAATCTCATTATTACCGACATGAAGATGCCCGGTAAGTCTGGCGAAGATGTTGTTCGTTTTGCCAAAGGTAAATATCCTGATTCCAAAATAATAATAATTTCAGGCTACTCGACATTATCTTCAGTCAGTAATGCCTTGAAATTTGGAGTTGATGCCTTTATAGCCAAACCGTTTACAATAAAACAAATTAGAACCGAAGTTGCCAAAAGTTTGAGTGCCGAAAGCGGCAGCAATCAGATTGGGGCGTAATTCTTATGAGAGAACGTATTCTTATAGTTGATGATACCCCGGTTATTAGAGAATTTCTTCAAGAGTTTTTTGTCGATTCTGGATTTGACGCCGACATTGCCAAAAATGGTCGTGAAGGATTGGAATTGTCATTAAGTAATGATTACTCATTGATACTTTCAGATGTTCATATGCCGGAAATGAGCGGGATGGAAATGATAACTAAACTTAGAATGACTAAACCTGATGTCCCCATTATTATGATGGACTCCTTGCCTAATAAACAGGCTCGCTTGGCCGCAGAATCCGGAGCACAGGGATGTTTGGCCAAACCATTTGATTTGGATGAGTTAAGATTAATGGTTGAACAAATAACTAATGCAAAGCACACTGTCACAAAGTGAGTGATAATAATCAAATAAATGATAGACAGGCAAAATTTATCGTCGTAGACGATGAAGAAATTGTTTTATCATTAGTTCGGGATGCTCTGGAGGATTCCGGTTATTATATTGAATTAGCCGGAGGAAGCTTGGAAGCTCTTGAGAAAATTGAAAAAGAGCATTTCGATTTTATCCTTACAGATATAAGAATGCCTGATTGTGATGGTATCGAATTAGTTCAAAAAGCCCGTCAAATAAATCCCTCTTTAGGCGTAATTTTTATGACCGGTTATGCCAATCTGGG
>JAAERC010001272.1 GCA_024230695.1 Candidatus Zixiibacteriota bacterium | reverse complement strand
GATATTCCATCAATCGGATGCGCCCGAAAACGATTGGTAGGACAATACTCCGAGCCGGATATTAATGCTGGTTCTTATAATATATTAAGTCACAAAAATATTGATTGTGGTTATGTATACCGGTCGCGCACCAAAGTAAAACCTATTTTTATCTCACCGGGGCATAAATGTGGTCTTGAAGATTCCTTTGAGATAATAAAAAACTGTATTGGAAATTACAGAATGCCACAGCCGCTTCGAATTGCTCATCTTTATGCCAGTAAATTTCGGCGGGTCAACGAACGCAGAAATCAAAAATATTGTGACACGAATAATAATCGGAACTTTAAGGAAAAAATCCTAAGTAGATAAATATCTAAGGGACACAATTGATATGACAATTTCCAATGATAAAATTATAGAACTCGCGAAAAAAATGCATCCGACCCAAATCAAATGGCGCCGGCATTTTCATCAGTACCCGGAACTTTCCAATTTGGAATTTAACACGACTGCATTTATCAAAAAGGAATTGAAAAAACGGCGTATAAAGATCTTACCTCTTAATATGCCAACCGGTCTGGCAGCACAAATCGGCAATAAAGGCAAAACCACGGCGGCGATTCGAACCGATATTGATGCTCTTCCAGTCACCGAACAGAATAAGATACCATTTAAGTCAAAAATAGATGGTGTCATGCATGCTTGCGGGCATGATATGCATATAGCAACAGTCCTTGGAACAACCATTATTTTAAACAAGCTAAAAAAGGAATTACCCGGTATAGTAAAAATTCTTTTCCAACCGGCTGAAGAAAAACCTCCCGGCGGCGCGTTTGAAATGTTAAAGGCCGGTGTCTTTAAGAATCCTAAAATAGATATGATTTTCGGCCTGCATGTCGACACCACTCTTCCAACCGGAAAAATCAGTCTTCGTGATGGTCCTACGATGGCGGCGGTAATTGATTTTGATATACATATAAAAGGCAAAGGCGGTCATGCGGCCAGACCGCACGATACAATCGACGCAATAGCGGTAGTGTCGGAGTTGGTCGGCTCAATACAAAAAATAGCTTCGCGCGAAATCGATCCGATGAAACCGGTTGTTATCACTTTTGGTAAAATTTCCGGTGGAACCACCCGCAATGTTATCGCCGATAAGGCAATCCTGCACGGAACCGCCCGCACATTATCACCCGATAGTCTTAAAAGACTTCCAGCGTTAATTAAAAGAACGGCTAATGGTATTTGCAAAGCGCGCGGGGCTAGTTGCAGAGTTGATTTTATTGCCAGTTATCCGGTTGTAAATAATTCTGCTTCAACCAATAAAATTCTGGCCAAAAGCTATACTGACTTGTTTGGGAAAAACAGAATTACTGAAACTGAAGCGGTCATGGGTGGAGAAGATTTTGCCTACTATCTACAAAAGGCTCCGGGGGCGATGTTCCGACTTGGCACCAGAAACAAAAAAATCGGTTCGGTTAATCCCTGGCACTATCCAAATTTTATGGCCGACGAGGAATCTATTTTTTATGGAACATCACTTCTGGTTAAAGCAGTTCTGGATTATTTGAATAAAAAATAGTGGTCCCATGAAAAAAGTAATATTCTATTTGCTGATTCTAATTCTTTTTCTTTTTAATTTATTGGGGTACTCCTATGAGTTTCTCCCCGACCTGATAACAAATTATTCCAATTTTTCATATATTCATTCGGTGGCGGTTGGCTTTAAGTATGTATATTTCGGAACGACCAATGGAGTCACCAGATATAACATCAGTGAAAAACAATGGGATTCTCCGCTGACTGGTATTGAGGGACTTGACAATTCAGAAATATTTTCATTAAAAGTATCGTTTGATGATGAGTATATATGGGTCAGAACGGCGTCAGGATATTATGAATACAATTCTGTTTTTAATCGTTGGACTCCAATAGAACAGATACCCGATGAAACAACTAATGGAAAACATATTGGTATTGATTTTGATTATATCCCGCCGGCTAATTATCATTATTTTAACACAGGTATCCTGGCCGACAGATATAATAATGCATACGCAATCAGAGATATTGTCGATGACGGCTGGGGCAATGAATGGATCGGTACCTGGGGACTGGGCGCCTTCCATGCTGAAAATTCATCACGCATTCTAAACCCGCTCACCTTCGGACTTCTTCAACAAGATGTAACAAAAATATATTCAGATCAAGGTACTCTTTGGATGGGTGGAACCGATACTGCTTATACTCAACTGGGGTTCACTACTTTTAACTGGGCCGAAAATCGTTTCGAGCATATTTTGACAGAACCGGGACTTTTATCTTTAACCGGACAAGTCAATGCCATTACCGCCGGTGAGGAACAAGTTTTTGTCGGCACTGAAGATGGATTATTTATTATAGATAAAGAACAGAACCAAATAATCGATCATCTTTATCAAAATTCCGGTCTGCCGGACAATCAAATTCTGTCACTTCTTGTTTCTGAAAATATGCTTTATATCGGAACTGAATATGGTCTTGGTATTATTAATATCAATTCCGGGTTTTCCAAAACCTCATTTAAGACGATCCTTCCCAATCATGCCATACTATCATTGGACCATATTGATAATCATATCTGGATCGGAACCCATCTGGGAACATTTAGACTGAATCTATCAAATGAAAAATTGGGATATTTAAAATCTCCTGAAATATCAGGAAAACGTGAAGTGCCTTTTATTAAACATACTGACCAAAAAATATGGCTGGTTGTTGATTATGAACTTAAATCAATTGACAGAGAAAGTGCTGAGGTAGAAAATTATCCCGAAATTCTCCAATATAACGATCTTCGCTCGATAGCTGTTATGGATACTATTGTCGCTGTGGCTACATATTATGGTTTATTACTTATTTTTGACGGTGAAAACGACAGTCATTTTATATTCACCACAAGCGATGGGTTACTTTCTAATGATATCAGGGATCTGGTCTTTGATGGTGAATATATCTGGCTGGGCACAGATAAAGGTCTCACTCGCTTTTGGTATAAGCATCCATCGCTTTTCTAAGAATCTTTTATGTTTTACAAATTTAAAATTATGGTTGTAGAATATTTTGCTATTTCTTATGTTCAATTTGATAACAAAACTATTATATAAACGTAGATAATAGAGATGCTAAAAGATATTCAAAATTATATAACGGCGATTGGACAATTGAAAATACTCTTTGTTCTGGTTTTAATTATATCTGCGACTTCTG
>JAAERC010001271.1 GCA_024230695.1 Candidatus Zixiibacteriota bacterium | reverse complement strand
GATATTCCATTATTAGTTGAAAGGTTTAAGGATCGTCAGACGATTGAACAGGGATTAACTCCCAAAAAGTTTGATTCATCGGCAATGTCGGTACTAATAAATTATGATTGGCCGGGCAATGTTCGCGAACTACTTGATACTATTGAATCATTGATAGTCCTTACCGATTCGGATATAATTCTTAGTGATGATGTAACCACATATCTCAATAATGGTCTGGACGATGAAAAAGAAGATAATGGGGGCGGAGCTTATTTAACCATGAACAGTTTAATAAAAAAATATAAGCGCAGGATTATAATAGAGGCTGTGACGGCAAATAATGGAAATATTAGTGCCGCGGCACGACAGTTGGGTGTTGATCGCTCCAATCTTCATAAGAAAATATCTGATCTTGATATTGATCTGAGTTAGTTTCACCACAGAAAATATTAAAATTGTAGTTCAATTACCTCATGGGTTAATTTGGGGGATTTAGCACGACACCTATCGTTATGTACAACAAAGAGATACATATTTAAATAATAGTCGGTTTTTTGGCACGAAGTTTGATATAGTTAAAAGTAGTGTGCTCGGCCGGTGGTAGACTGAGGGGGATACCGTCGGTCTTTTTTTGTACACCCTTTTTTTCATTCTATGGCATCACTCTTTTAATATATCTATACGTTATTGCCAGTTTGTGGTTTAGCTCAACCTATGCCAAATATATCCGATAATTTAATAGATAAGAGGTAAACT
>JAAERC010001270.1 GCA_024230695.1 Candidatus Zixiibacteriota bacterium | reverse complement strand
TGGGTATGAAGATTTAGCTTTTTGTTGAAAGTTGCTCTTTTACAAAATTGATATAGTGGTGGAAACGGTTGCTATAGTTGACGTTGCTCTTAAACGCAAAAGTGAGCGACCGGATCATTGTCCTAAATGATCCGGTTAATAAAATTGATCCTCTGGGATTGTGGGATATGATGAGTTCATATCAGAACCTCCACAATGGATATCGCCCACCACCAATAAAACCAGTTCACTATAATAGAAACCAGTTCAATCAAAATGTTACACACGGAGTTGCAAAAGAAACGTGGGATGGTTCTGTTCCAGCCTATTACCATCAGCAAGGCGCTGGAAATGAAGGAAACCAAAAATTTGTTTCACCAGATGGTCATTCAGAGGCGATATTTGATTCAAATAATAATCCAATCAATCTTCAATCAAATCCTGTCAATGGGCCGACATATAATTACCAAGACCCGAGATCTAATCCAATAGGACATTTTTTTGATGACATGCTTCTCTATTTTATGTGGGGAAATACACCAGACGACCCTTCATCGATCTGGGAGAGGATAACAGGGACATATGACGACAATCCATGTAAGTAAGATAGAAATGGCTGATTTTATAATCAAATAAACCCGCACTGCACTAAGAATAGGAGAAAACTGATGTCAAAAATAAAAACCACTCTTTTGATTTGTTTTTTGTTGCTTCTGTACGGCTGTTTTAGAAATTATGATATTTATAGTTTCAACTCTGTGGAAAAAAATTTTGAATGGGGTCTTGTC
>JAAERC010001269.1 GCA_024230695.1 Candidatus Zixiibacteriota bacterium | reverse complement strand
CAATAAATTCCAGTTTTTATTTGGTTTTATTTGTTTGTGTATGTTTTTGTTTGTTTTGATCTCAATATGGCACAAATCTGGCACAAAAACTAGGCGGTTGCTTATGTTGTTTGTAAATCTGTCGGACTTGATACAAAATCGACTTTTTGGGATTATATTCATTGGATGAAAATTTTATTTAACACAATTTATTAAATATTAGTTTCTATTGCCACTAATTCGGCATACCTGCAATAGAAATTTCAATAAATAGTAAAGGCGACCTGATAACAAGCCGCCTTGGAAAATATCAATTAATAAATATTACTTCAACAATATCATTTTCTTTGTTTCGGAGAAATTACCAAACTCAATTCTATAAAAATACAAACCACTGGCAACATCGTCTCCGTTCCAATTTAGATTATAATAACCAGCCTGCATCTCTCTGTTGATCAGAGTCTCGATTTTTTGTCCCAGAAGGTTATAGATATTTAATTTCACGAATGATCTTCTTGGAATGCTAAAACCGATATTGGTCGTGGCATTAAAAGGATTGGGGTGATTTTGAGACAACTTAAAGTTATCCGGGAGTTCATTCTCGGTATTATTTTCGATATCAGTTTGTGAATCTATTGATATAGTTGTGTCAACATCAATATTATTTAACAAAAATGACTCAACGCCAGAAGTACTGACCGCAGCATAGTTAATGACCTCTCCCGCCGAATCGACCCGGGCGGCGATTTTCATTGTCGCTACTACTCCGGGGATAAGATCGCCAACAGTACAAGTGAAAATACTATCAATGATCGTTGATGAGCCATGTGATACAGTATCTGCCAAATAACTTACAAACCCCGGAAGGGTGTCAGTCACAATAACATTGCTGGCTATATCTGGTCCGGAATTGATAACAGAGATCGTATAGTTTATTGTGTCCTGTAATAACACGGTATCAACAAGGTCTGTTTTGGCAATTCTCAAATCAATCCCACTGGATATTATCGGTATGCAATTTGAGAATTCTGACGTGTTGTTAAGGAAGTCTGTGGCTGTCATAGTGATGACAGATTGATTGCCGGTAAAAAGATTATCAGTAATTTCAATTGTAGCTTCACCAAGACCATTTGTATATACTGAATCAGAAATAAGATAGGTTTCCCCTTGACCAAACCCGGAAGGATCACACTTATCACTGCCGTATAAATCAAGCTGGTACCATTGATACGCCTCGCTTTTAATATTTCCTGTTACCACAAGATCATTTTCGGGTGTTTCAAAAGCCAAAAGAAGCTCGGGGGCATTTTGTCTTTCATTTGGTCCATCGTCAACATCCAGATCATCATTAGGATTGGGACCGGGGGGATCGAGATCGATACCTCCAAGAACATTTTCGGAAATGATGTTATACCGAATCAGGTTGTAGCGATTCTCGTATTGATCATTATCAAGAACCCGAACACCAACGCCTCCATTATTCCTAATTATCTGCATCGGCCACAATTTGCTGGTAGAAATGGTATTATCAAAACCGTTAACGCTGATACCATCGCAATCGAGATTTCCTGACGATTTTGGACCATAACCATTATGCTCTATCCAGTTTGATCCGACATAACAGCTATCGGACTCAAGTCTGATACCTGTTCCACTATTTCCCATGATTCTGTTTCCCATCCCTATTGAAGAGGTGATGCTATCGCCTATTAGCGTACGAGGAGCGTCAAAAATTACTATTCCCCATTTATTCGGGATAACTGTGGTTGTGTCTAAACCAACTCCTATTAGATTAGAGGAGATAGTATTATTAAAACATCGCCAGTCTTCACCTTCACTGATCACCATCACTCCGGCAAGTTCGTTGCCAGATATCACATTTCCTGCTCCCTCGAAAGCATGCATATCATCACTCGCCCCAATACGGTTTTTTTCGCTTGAGGAAATTAAAACACCAACTCCTTGATTCCCGCGAGCTAGCATTCCTGTCGGATCGGTACCAACATAATTACCGCAAATTTTATTATCATCGGCATGATCTACTTTTATACCGCCAAAAAGGTTGCTCGAAACCACATTACCGCTATCGACCGTTCCACCAACAATGTTGGATAATGATTGATCGTATATATGTATCCCGTATTCATTGTTGCCATCGGGTTCATTGTCGGCATCCAAACCGATCTTATTGCCAATTATGATGTTCTCATGACTCGCAGTTTCCAGGCGAAGACCGTTGAGCTGATTGTGGCCAATCGTATTTCCTTCAATAACATTTTCAGAAGACATCAATAAGAATATTCCATTATGCTCGTTTCCCTGAATCGTATTGAAGCTGACAGAATTGTGAGAAGCTGTATAAAATTCCACTCCCGATGTTGTATTCCCATAGATAAGATTCCCCATTTGAGGAGCGAGGAGATTATCACCACCTATATGATTATTTGAGCTACTGAAGATAAAAACTCCCCAGTAATTTGGAATAATCGATATTGAATCTGCTCCCAGTCCAATCAGATTGGATGCAATGATGTTGTCGGAACTACCTGTAGTTTTACTGATGATTTTTACACCCGCGGAATCATTATCCCCTATAACATTGCCTGCTCCCATGATCCCCTTGGCCTCATTACTCCAATATTGACCAATCAATGTTCCCTTACAGTCTTCCAACAAAATGCCGTTACCCGAATTTCCAATTTTATTTAATCCCGATACACCGGCACCGATATAATTACCACTAATAATATTGAAATCAGAGAATTCAGATTTGATACCGCCCTTCCGATTGTTCGAGATGAAATTTCTACTTTCAGCCCAACCGCCTACAAAGTTGGAATCCGCGTCATCAACAAAATTAATTCCAAATTCAAGATTTCCATCAAAATTACTACTCTTACCAACTCCAATATAATTCCTGATTATATGATTATGTGAGGCCCCAACGGCAACTTCGATACCATCAGACTTATTATTTCCAATTATGTTTCCCTCGATCACATTATAATTGGACAACTGAATCATAATGCCATCGGTACCATTACCTCTGATCTCATTACCCCCGTTGTAACTGCCCACGAAGTTAGAATCGGAATAAGAATAAATTCCAACGCCGGACCAACTATTACCATGAGCCATAGCGCTTGGTGACAAACCGATAAAATTATTCTCGATATGATTATGTTTACTTGTTGAAGCGATGGCAATTCCGTCTTCAGCGTTACTGCAGATAACATTTTGTTGCCAGCCATCAGTTCCTCCAATGATATTACCTGATGATCCTTCTATGAGTATACCATTGACCCCATTTCCATAATTCGCTCCACCGGAGGAGAACCAGCCAATAGCACAACCGTATATCCGATTGTTGCCGACGGTTATTCCGTCTGCACCTACAATAGAGATTCCATTGCCATAAAAACTACCAATATCAATACCCTGAATAGTGATATCCTGACCTCTCAAAGATAGACCATCGGAGTCAACATCTGCAACAGCACCATTAAGGAGAGGCAATAAATCGCCCGGTTGCGTAAACCCATTGATTAAAACACTATCCTTGATGTCAGGCAATGATGAAAACGGGCTAATAATAGGATCCTCATCTATATTAAATGTTATTTCGTCATAACCTTCCTGTGCATTGGCTTCAGCTATAGCGGCACGAAGAGTACATTCTGTTTCTCCGTTAGATAATGTGTCGCCGGTATCGCATCGACCATCGGTTAAATCATCATCTGGCGCATCACCTATAGAGTTCACCACCAGGCCCTGGTATGCGACCATCAGGGCGTTGCCGCCTTCGATGAAGTCAACGGTGAACGCTAATTCCCCTTTACTGTTAAGCGCTGATGCGATGCCATCAGCGCCGGTCCGATTTTGAACGTATGCACCTGCACCGAACAGGTAGGTCGAGAACGTACGAGTGTCGCCGGGCGCGACCTCAATCTTCTCGCCGCTGACCGCCACCAGGTCCAATCCATCGGCGTTGCTGGCCCATATCCCAACGACCTCGTGGTAGTTGGCGGGATTAAAGGCAATGTCAGAAAAAGCCACTTGCCCGTTTCGGTTCACGGTCATGTTATTGACCCGATAGAACTCCATTCCATCTTCGACACCCGGCGCCGGACCACCGATGTACGCAACGTTGTGCAGTCCGTAGTCATCGCCGATCCAGATCCCCAACTTGTCATCAGACGTTCGTGCCAACAACGCAATGTCGTTATTGTCATAGAGAACGTAGTTAACAAACTCCGTAAAAGTTGCCCCGCCGGTCCCATCGGCAACATGCCCCGAGTCAATGACGACTATCGTCGCCTCGGGGTTCGGCCCATGGGTCCAGATCGCGACGAAGTCCAAGTCGAGATCAGGCCCCATACGCGCGAAATGGCCGTCCGAGTTCATCCGCACGCTGCTGGCGTAATAATAGTATTGAGGAGTTCCATACGGGATGAATCCGGCATTGTACAGTATCTCGTATCCGCCCGCAGGATTCCAGGAGTAGAACACATACATGTTATCACGGTCCGGGTAGTTCTGTGCGATTACACGAAATATCACCCGACCATCGGGGCTGAGAGCGTCAGCCGTCCATGTATCTTTGATGAAGAAATCGGGGGATAACTCGGGAAGCGGATCACGTTTACGCGCCACGACTGTGATTCCTCCGAAATCAGCAATGCAGAGCGCCGAATTATTGTGATTGCCAACGCCGTCACCATCGAGATAGGCCGTAAACAGAACTCTTCCATTGTTGAAGGCGAGCGCATCAATGGTAGTTGCGGTGATTCCGGGTAGCACGACATCGCCCGTTCCCACAAACCACTCCAACACTCCATCCTCTTCCACGAAGAATCCGTGTCTCACATCGGAAAACTCGCCATCCGAGGAGTACTTGGCCAGCAGTCCAATCTCACCGGCGGGCGTCAAGAACACGTCGTCCTCCTCGAGAAACTGCCAGTCCTTTAAGAAGAACTGCCCTGGTATCGAAGGCACTGGGCTTCCTTCGCGGGCGAGGAGTATGGTCGAGTCGCCATCATGCATCCAGAGTCCCATGTCATTATCGACGGTAGCGTCGCCTACACCGACTTCAAGCATGGCGGTGAAAAGGACTTTGCCGTCGTCACTAAGACCGCAAATCACGGGCAAATTCCACGAGGTCAAGGTGAACACGGCCCCATCTGTACCGGGAGCATCTTGCCCGGACATCATAATGATTTCCTTGGAATATTGCGCTTGAGTAACCGGAGTTATAAACGCAAGGGATAATAACAAAATGGGTATAATTATTGCTAACAGGGTTTGCCACATAGTTTTCATCTTCTTCTCCCAGATTATGAAATTAATATATGAATAGTATAATATAATATAATAGATAATGCGGATAATCAAAGTCCTAATTTGGCAGTTTTTATAGGAAAGATTTTTGTTTTTAATACATATTATTACAATACCTGACTTTATAATTTCGATAAATCGTAGTTAATAACATATAATAGGACATTTATTTAACTGCCGGCAAAATTGATAACTAAAACTACTGAAGTTTTTGTACTATATTTGTGTCAAATTGAGTCAAAACAGGTAAAAACAAATAAAAAAATGGAGATGGGCAAAACACATCTCCATTGGTTACAATCAGGATTTACAATAACTGATTAATAAATATCCTTCAGTTTCATAGTGAGTTTCTTTTCTGCTCCGTCCCGATAAATCAGGATACTGTATTTAGTCCCCACAGGTTTTTTCATAATATTTATTATAGATTCAAGGCCACTAAAATTGTTAATATCAATTCCATTTATTGAAACAAGAATATCACCTTTTTTAAATCCAGAGTTTTCAGCAGGAGTATTGGAAGATACACAGATCACTTCATAATTATTGTTATCATCAAACATGATTTGTAATCCGCTTTTTCCCAACGGAAAGACATGATCGAATTGCCCGCCTTTTTCAACAATCAGTTTTTGCTTGTTGTAATCAAGATATAATGTGAAATGCCTTAGGAATGAATTGCCGATATTGCCGATTAAATCACCGCCGCCAAAACCACCAGCTTTTGTTGCCTGAGGAATTCCAAAGACTAGATCATTTACTTTTAATCCGCCTATCTCAAAATCATTGAATAATACTCCACGACTTCGCATCTCACCACCGGCACCAAGTGATATACGATCAATACCATCAAGTTTGTTAAACCCATTAGCTTTGGCAAATGGATAATGAAAAGAATTACCACCCGCCCCAAGATCCAACTGCCAGTTACCGGTGTACTTACCGTCAACGGTTGCCTTGACAGTCATGTTATTACCGACCAATGGAGCATCTATTATAATACCAGATCCATCGTATTCAAATGTCTCCGGATCATAAAACGAAAGTGTCTTATTTGCATAATCGACCTTAATAACAAACCTAGAGATAAAATCAAATCCTAATATGCCAACCGCTTCCAATCCGGCTTTTTGGAGGAGCGATTGTATATTCAATGAACCAATAGTCTGTTCATCAAATTCGATTCCCTTAAGACTCATTGGAGGAAGCTTAACAAATGAGAATGAAACGGTATTACCGACCCCCTGACCGGCCAATTCGCCTTCAAAGGCTAATCCTAATTCAGATGCAAATGTTGAATCAATTACAGATATCCCTGCACCGGTATCAAGAAACCATAATCTTTCCTTACATCCGACCGTAACTGGAATAAATAT
>JAAERC010001268.1 GCA_024230695.1 Candidatus Zixiibacteriota bacterium | reverse complement strand
CCAAGACTGATGTTGTCGTTAATTATCTTCCGGTCGGTTCGGAAGCGGCAACCAAATGGTATGTAGAACAGGTCCTTGAGGCCGGCTGTGGTTTTATCAATTGTATTCCGGTTTTTATCGCCCGTGAACCATACTGGCAAAATCGTTTCGAAGAAAAAGGTTTACCCGTAATTGGCGATGACATCAAATCTCAGGTTGGTGCTACTATTACACACCGTGTCCTGACTCGTCTTTTTAGCGACCGTGGTGTTAAACTGAAACATACCAGTCAGCTCAATGTTGGCGGTAATACTGACTTTCTAAATATGCTGGAACGGTCACGATTGGAATCAAAAAAGATATCCAAAACAAACGCGGTCACCAGTCAGCTTGATTATGATATTGGGAAGGAAAATATTCACATTGGTCCCTCCGATTATATCGAGTGGTTAACCGACCGTAAGTGGGCCTATATCCGAATGGAAGGAACCACTTTTGGCAATGTTCCTCTAAATATGGAAATCAAGCTTGAAGTCTGGGATTCGCCCAATTCCGCCGGGGTTGTTATCGATTCGGTTCGATGTTGCAAACTTGCCCTCGATAATGGTCTTTCGGGTGCTCTTGAGGGTCCGTCATCATATTTCAAAAAATCTCCTCCGGTGCAATACACCGATGATAAGGCCCGGCAGTTAACCGAAGAGTATATTTTGAAATACGGTTGGAAAAACACCAAAAGTAAACAAGGGCCCAAACAATCCAAAAAGACGAAGACAAAAATTACTCTGAAATCAAAGGCGGCATCTAAAACAACGACCCCGACACGAAAAACAAAAACGACTCAGAAAACTACAAAAACCGATTCCAGGATCAGTAATAAAACAGTTTTGAAAAAGTAGTTTTCAAACAAATATAAAATGTCTAAATTGTGGGCGAATGTAAAAGAATATTCGCCCGTTTTTATTATGAAGCGTAAAAAAAGTATGTTTATAACATTTGAGGGAATCGACGGTTGCGGGAAATCGACCCAGCTGAAACTGACCAGTAACTATTTAAAGAAATTGGGATACAAACCAGAGATCTTGCGTGAGCCGGGCTCCACTATCCTTTCGGAGAAAATCCGTAAAATTCTGTTGAATAAAGATTTGAAGATCAACCCGATTTCTGAACTGATGTTATATGTAGCCGCTCGTGCCGAGCTGGTCGATAGCACAATCGGCCCGGCGCTTGACGATGGTAAAATTATCTTATGCGACCGTTTCTATGATTCGACCACTGCTTATCAGGGTTTTGGCCGGGGTCTTGATACAAAAGTCATCGACAAGATGAATCGTCTTGCGGTGGGAAAATACAAACCTGAT
>JAAERC010001267.1 GCA_024230695.1 Candidatus Zixiibacteriota bacterium | reverse complement strand
CGGTGGGATTGTTTCGGACTTGTATGGTCAAACTGATATTGAAGGAATGTATGTTTGCGGTGAATCAGCTTTCACTGGTATGCATGGTGCCAATCGGTTGGCCTCAAACTCCTTACTTGAAGCCGTAGTTATGTCTGATTATTCAACAAGTATCGCAATTGAGTATTATAAAAAGCATAAACTCCCAAAATCGCCGCCAGTAAAAAAATGGTTACACTCATCTATTGCTAAACGAAAAAATAAGATTGTGATCTCGCATGATAAATTTTCTCTTAGAAAACTTATGTCAGACTTTATGGGAATCGTTAGATCGTCAAATCGTCTGACAATGGCTCATAATCATGTCAAACTGATTCTAAAAGAAATAGACTCAATTTATATGAGTCATCCGTCATCTTATGATATAATCGAACTTAGAAATATTGCTCAAGTTGCCAATTTGATTATTCGATGTGCACTACGAAGAAAAGAATCTCGCGGTCTGCACTATATAACTGATTATCCGGAGACCGAAGACAAAAAAGGCCGGCGTAATACAATTATCAAGCCACCCAACTATAAACCTCTCAGGAGGAATAATGTCCGAAAGTAATGAAATGATTTTGATATTGGATTTTGGATCTCAATATACGCAGTTGATCGCCCGCCGTATCCGCGAGGAAAATATATATTGCGAAATTGTTCCGTATAATACTGACCTTACATCCTACAACAAGAGACCAATTAAGGGATATATTCTTTCAGGCGGTCCCGCCTCGGTTACCGAACCGGACTCCCCAAGGCTTGATAAATCATTTTTTGAAACGGATAAACCGATTCTTGGCGTTTGTTATGGTATGCAACTTATGGCCTCGCTTCTGGGCGGTGAATTGGTAAAATCAAAAAACCGTGAATATGGTCAATCACATATAACAGTTAATACAGAAAGCAGA
Source organism: Candidatus Zixiibacteriota bacterium (assembly GCA_024230695.1). The sequence goes on along the minus strand of JAAERC010001267.1, from coordinate 322 downwards.
TTATTCAAAGGTGTCGAAATAAATAGTCGGGTTTGGATGAGCCATGGTGATTCTATAATTTCATTCCCGGATAACTATAATGTTATAGCATCAACTGAGACGGTTAAAATTGCGGCAGTAGAAAACAATGATAAAAATATTTTTGGATTACAGTTTCATCCTGAAGTCGCCCATACTGATAAAGGAAAAAAGATTTTACACAATTTCCTGTTTGATATATGCAACTGCTCCGGCAACTGGACTACCGAGTCATTTATTCAATCAACGGTTAACGATCTCAAAGTCAGACTTAAAGATAAAAAGGTTGTCCTCGCAATCTCTG
>JAAERC010001266.1 GCA_024230695.1 Candidatus Zixiibacteriota bacterium | reverse complement strand
TATGTATTAAAATCGCCACATATCAAGGTTCTTTTAGATTTGTAGATTTGGGCCCCCAGTCTCGCATGTCCGGCAAATTATTCCACAGTTCATCTTTAGTTTTATATTGCCTCAATGCCTCAATTATTATCGGAAGAGGTTCAGACAATATTTCCGGAGAATCAACTTCGCCATTAATTTGAGCGGAAAATGCCAATTGTTCTACAGGAGGTGTGAATTGTGCATTTACACCTCCTTTATTCCCTCTGGAGTCAATTCTATACCAGCCAAACTCAGAGAGATGAACAGCATTAAAACCATGCAAACAAAATGGTGGGCCATTATCATCCCGACTTAACCGTTGATAACAAAAGCCGGCTGGTATACCGTTTGCTCTTAGCAGTGCAGCCAGTAAGTGACTCTTTGCATAGCAAATGCCGGACCCTGATTGTAAAACTTCTGAGGCAGAACAAGATATCGTTTGAATGCCATAATCATCAATATGCTTTATTTTATCTCGCACCCATTCAAAGCACAACCTGGAAACATCATTGATATTACCTTTACTGGATGCAAGTTCATCAGCTTTCGATATAATATCAGGATGGTGCCAGTCAATTATTTCAGTTGATTTAAGGTATGCTTCCATTAGGGTTAAAACTCTCTACAATATCCATTGTCACTAACGCTAAGATTGTGGAACGCCGTGTAAAAGGAAGAGGCTTTCCATTGATAACAATATTATATAAAATTAACAATATTACAAAACGCCTCGATTTAAGGCGTTACTACAAATCTTTTGTTCTGCTCTTATGTTGAGTCTTAAATTATTGACATTTTATACCCATTGGTATATACTGTGGTATCTATCAACAACAACTGGAGGTGTATCATGCAAACAGCAAAAATATTCATCAATGGCCGAAGCCAGGCTGTAAGGTTGCCAAAAGATTTTAGATTCTCTGG
>JAAERC010001265.1 GCA_024230695.1 Candidatus Zixiibacteriota bacterium | reverse complement strand
CTTCAGCAATAATCGCACCACTTTTTTTGCGTTTGTTTTAAGTCATTAATTTTACGCACATTAGCTATTTTTCTTTTTTAAACTTACTAAAATCAATTAAAAAACATTGCATTTTTACAAATAACCTTGCATTTTACAAAAAAAATATTAAGTTATATTGTATATGCTGCATTTACATTACATCAGAATTGTTGCTTGAAAAGGATTGAGTGAAAATTACCGTGAATTTTCCGAACCATGAGTTATTATTTTCTGCGAAAGAACGCGAGCGCCGCAAGAATCAAAATACTTGCCAGTGCAGGTTCTGGGATTACTCCGTCTACATCATACGTGGCACTAACGGGTAAATTTCCGCTGACAAAAATTGCTCTTACTTCAAAATTGCCAGCATAACCCGGTGTATAAGGTAATGAATGATCTTCCCAGCTGCCTGACGGCTTTTCACGAACCTGGACTTTTACATCTGAATCCGTTAGCTTATTATTGTCGCTGGCTGCCGTATCCACAACCCCCACTATAGACGTTGCGTTAAAATTTGTCGCTGGTGGATTGCTCCATGGAATTATATAAGCGGGGTTGACCTGGTCTATATTTTTATCGCCGCAACTTTGATCTCCCCCGCCAAATGTTAAAGCCGCATAATCTCCATCAACGTAATAAGCTGAATTTGGAACGGTTGTTGAACTGAAAGCTCGCAGCCAGCCAGTACCGTCAGTGCCATCACGACTTACTATTGCATAACACTGCCCGGCACCTAATGTCCCCCCATTTATATAATCATAACCAATATAAATATCCTGGCTGGTCGTTGTTGTCGTTTTTAAATTAGATGAGTCTAAATAAAAATTAGCAGGATTATTTGTGGGCGGTTGTATATTTCCTGAACTTGCCGCACTAATTGCCTGGGCTTTATTATTTACGGGTGCATATGTAGTCCCATCTTTCAAATTTACATAAACAGGAACTCCGGAATGCCAATAGAAATTGTAGTGATCGGCATAAGCCAAAGACACAACACATAAAACTGTTAATATTACTATTTTTTTTAATATTTTCATTTTATTTCCTTAATTTTAAGTTAGTTTAATATATAATAATTCAAATTCAAAAACTTGCAGGAATACGAGCGGCACTTTCACTTTAAGTGCCGCTCGTTTTACCAATTAATAAGGTTTAGGTATAATCCAATTAGTTACAGCCGGAGTTGTATGCGTTTTGTCTATATTTAGATTAAAGAATACACCAGGATGAGCATTAGTTGCATTTTCATCTATACCAGTCCAACCTGAACTTGAATATTGAGATTTTAAAACACCTGAAAGTCCAGGGCTTTGCTGTTGAGTTAGTATATCTCTATCCAGAAAAAAACCTTCAGGAGTAACAATTCCGTTATCAAGGCCTGTGTCCTCTAAAATCGTTTTAACAGGATAAGGATACGTGAGCCAATTGAAGCGGTCGTCGACTCCATTAGATTTCTGAACACCTGAAACAACTGTATCATTTGTAGAAATCCAACCAACATACGTCAATGTAATATCAACTGTGTGAGTTTTGTTTCGTTTTAGGAGATACCCTTTGCCTTTCTCCCAACTTGTATAATTACCAGTAAAATTACCACTTCCATCATATTGGGATTGACTAATGCCTGACGAACCCATTATTTCCTGCTGCACAACTGCATCCCGATTAAGGAAAAGCCCTTCAGGTGTTAGAATATCCTTGAATATTCCTTTAAACGTGTTATCGAACAAATTAAACGGGCAACCAAGCCAATAGTAAATATTATTAGTGCCGTCAGCTCCAGGCAATTCAACATCATATTTACCTACATCGTAAGGGGCATCGTAAAGAGGATTCGGTCCTGTAGGTGTATGGCATAAATGGAGATAGAGACTTTCTGTTCCGCTGGCGTCAAATACATAAGGCCAGGACGCACTGTCTTCAGCAAGTCCCCAGTTCCCGTCTACTTCTGAGAACGGACTATAATAACGGTTGACATTCGTATAAATCATTGCATCGTTAGGACCGTTCCATTTAACAATTACATGTTTGTAATCATTAGAAAGTTCGATCGTTACATCCATAACCTTTTCAGGCGGCTTTGCCGTAACAAGATTTACTACATCTGCTTTATAGCCTGTCAAATCATTTACCGCTGTTACATAAACATCGAACAGGCCGCGTTCGCGCGGCATTCCTTGCGGCGCAAGATCCGTTCCACACATCGCTGTACAGTAAATCGATGTCAGCGTACTGCGGTCAATGTCAATATCAATTCCGCGGAACCAGAAATCTGCAGAGTTCGAGAAAACGATATTTTGAACATTGAAGAAGTTCGATCCGACAATAATTATGTCGTTATT
>JAAERC010001264.1 GCA_024230695.1 Candidatus Zixiibacteriota bacterium | reverse complement strand
GAAAAGATATAATATCTCAAAATCTTTTTATTGACAGTTTGAGCTTGAAAACCTATTATCCTTGTTTAACAACCGGCTATGGCCGGTTTAATTTTTTGGGATTTGATATGGCGACATTTTGGAAGAAAAAGCAGTTCTGGGGTTCGATAATTGCCATTGTTCTTTTGGCATATTGTGTCAAAGATATAAGTATTAATCAGATCAAAATAATGTATCAAAGTGTAAATTTTTACTATTTGATACCATCGCTGGTATTCTCATTCGGAATGATAATTTTCAGAGCGGTAAGATGGCGTGTCATTATTGAAAAAACCAAAAAGGTTGGGCTGTATAGAATAATATCGCTATATTCGGCCGGTCAGGTAGTTAATATTAGTATGCCAGCTTTGACCGGGCAGGTCGGACGATTGCTTCTGTTTGCCAAAAAAGAAAATCTCAAAAAGACATATGTATTCTCTACGATTGTTTTGGAAGTCTTATTCGACGCTGTGACGATGTTCCTATTTATTATTTTCCTCTCAACCGCCTCATTTGCTTTTCCTCCTGAATATCGTTCTGTAAGTATTATCCTGGCGATAGGTACCGGAATTTTAATTATTTTGCTATATTTGATTCTCCAGTTTGAACAACAGATCGGTATCATAGGAAAGAAGGTTCTGAGAGGTCGTTGGCCCGGTGTCTATATAACATTAAAGAAGTTTTCCCGATCATTTACAAAAGGAATTAGCCTTCTGAGGTCCACCCAATATTTCTTTCGAACATTCCTATTTTCATTGGCCTCATGGGTCGCCCATGCACTTTTGATCTATTTCCTATTTAGATCGTTTGGGTTTGACCTTCCGATTATCGCGGCTATTGTTGTTATGGTTTTAAATACGCTTGCACTGATGATTCCGATTACTCCCGGCAATGCTGGCACTTTTGAACTGGTTGTGGTTGGTGCGCTTCTTGCTTATGGGGTTCCCAAATCGGATGCGGTTCTGTTTGCGCTGGCATTACATATTTTAGATTTTATTCCAATATT
>JAAERC010001263.1 GCA_024230695.1 Candidatus Zixiibacteriota bacterium | reverse complement strand
TAATATTGGAATTAATCATGGATGTTAAAAAAGTAGAGCAAATGGTTGCCGAGCGAGGACAATCTTTTAAAGTATTAATTGTTGATGATGAGCCAAGGATTAGAGAAATTTTTAGAGATTTCTGCGAACTTACTAATTCGGTTGAAGTTGATATGGCGGTAATTGGCGCTGATGCGGTCAGCATGGTTGAAAAAGGTAATTATGATTTAGTGACAATGGATCTGATTATGCCAGAAATGGCTGGGGTCGAAGCCGTCTCAAAGATTAAAAATATTAATCCGCACTTACCGGTGATTGTGATTACCGGGAACGCCACTGAAAGACTGGTGAATCAGGCAGGTGTCAAAGGTGCCTCATCAATTTTATATAAACCGGTTCTACTCGATAATTTTTTGGATGAAGTAATTTCTACTCTAGAAAAGAGTTCGATAAAATAGATTGGTTTTATTATGGATAATACAATAAATATACTAGTTGTTGATGATGAGGAGGCAATCAGAGAGTTTTTTGAGCGCTTATTGAAGATGAAAGGTTTTGGGGCCAAAACCGCCAAAGGCGGTAAAGAGGCTCTTGAAATTGTGGCCAATGAAAATATCCATGTTATGGTTATTGATATATTTATGCCCGAAATGGATGGGTTCGAACTGCTTGATCAAATAAAAAAGAATTATCCCAAGATCGCTACAATAATGATGACCGGCATGGGCGATGCCGCGATGATTAGAAAAGCGACATTGCATGGCGCCGATGAGTATATAACAAAGCCATTTAAAAGAGAAGAACTATCCATGATTATTGAGCGGGCTATTTGGAAAATAATGCCGAAAGAGTCAGCCGCAAAATAAATTATCCCGCGATTTGTTTCAAAATACCACTATTTTTAATTTTATAAATTCTACTTGAAATCTAAAGTTTATTAGATATATTACAAATTCACTACTTAGGGGAGAGGTGGCCGAGTGGCTGAAGGCAGCTGCCTGCTAAGCAGTTGAACCTTTACGGGTTCCCTGGGTTCGAATCCCAGCCTCTCCGCTTTATTCTTATCTTCTAGTAAGATAATAGCTTATACAATTTTATCGATAATTCCCCAACCATAAAATAGTCATTGACAAAAATTGATTAAACAGTATTATTCTTTCGTTATTATCCGGGCAGATAAATTTCTGTTCGGATTTTTTCTGCGTGATTATTCCTTAAAAGTTTAATCGGTAGATACGTATTGAACATGTTATGATGTAATTGATTTTGTTTTTGAAAGGTGTCTTGATAGATGATAGATATTGCGAACATCCGAAACCTTGCTATTGTTGCCCATGTCGATCACGGTAAAACGACTCTGATAGATTCTGTCTTCAAAGCAACCAGGACTTTCCGCGAGAATCAGGAAGTTGCCGAACGACTGATGGACAACAATGTTATCGAACGCGAACGCGGTATCACTATTCGTTCAAAACACTGCACCGTCTCATGGAAAGATTACCTGATAAATATTATCGATACCCCCGGCCATGCTGACTTCTCCGGTGAAGTTGAACGAGTGCTCTCGATGGTTGATTCTGTCTTACTGCTCGTTGATGCCGCCGAGGGCCCCATGCCTCAGACTCGTTATGTCCTAATGCGCGCTTTAAAACTTGGTATCCGGCCGATTGTCGTCATCAACAAAGTCGATCGTCCCAGTGCGCGGTGCGATTATACCCTGAACAAAACATTTGACCTCTTTATCGAACTTGGCGCTACCGATGAGCAGGCGCAGTTCCCGGTGATATACGGTTCCGGTCTTGACGGATGGTTTGTCAACGACATGGATAAAGACGAGCATAAAGGTATGGAAGCTCTTTTTGAAACTATCATCAATGAGGTTCCTCCTCCGCAGGTCGATCAGGATGGTGACTTCCTGATGCAAGTCAGCTCACTCGACTGGAACGATTATATCGGCCAAATCGGTTGTGGACGAGTTCTTCGCGGAACATTAAAAAAAGGCGAAGAATTCACTCGTTTTGTCACCAAACTAAAAAATCCGTCATCTTTAGATAAAGATTGGGAATTTAAATCCTCCTCAAAAGCCAAAGGTATCCACATGTGGGTCACTCGCGGACTCAAACGTGTTGAGACCGACCAGATTTCCGCCGGTGATATTGTCTGGCTGGCCGGACCTCCTGAAATTGGAATCGGTGATACCTTTTCCAAAAGTGAAGATCCCAAAGAAGCCTTAAAACCGCTTGAGATCGAGGAACCGACACTATCGATGTTTTTTCTGGTCAACAACGGACCTTTCTCAGGCCTTGAAGGTACTGCTATCATGCTTCGTCAGCTCAAAGAACGACTCGAGCGTGAGCTTCGGGTTAATGTCGCTCTGCGGATGCAGGACCTTGGTCGTCCCGATGGTGTCAAAGTCTCCGGCAGGGGAGAGCTTCATCTTGCTATCCTC
>JAAERC010001262.1 GCA_024230695.1 Candidatus Zixiibacteriota bacterium | reverse complement strand
GTAATATTCTCCTAATGACATGGCGGCGTCACCCTTAACCGATCGATCATCACTTTCGGAAAACAATCTTTCAAAAAGGGTCATCGCCTCAGCTTCATCACCAAGTTTTAATTTGGTTTTGGCCAAATATATCCGGGCTTCTCGGCTTTGTTCAAAGTCTGGAAATTCAGCCAGCAATTCACGAAACCGTTTTTCGGCCTGGCTGTATTCCGCTAAATAATAATGAGAAATTCCATTAACATATAAGGCGTCATCATACCATTTAGAATTGGGATATTTTTCAAGAACCTTATCCGTTTTTTCGATAGCTTTTTTATAAGCATTTTTATCGATAGATATTCTGGTTCCTATGCTCTCTGATCTTTTTGTTTCGGCTTCGTTAAAAGATTTCCTGGCAAGATAAAATGTATTGTAATAAACACATCCCAAACAGAAAGTTGGCAGTAGAAAAAGAACAAATATTTTACTAAATCGATTCAATAGAATAGTTTTGGATATATCCATTTTTTAAGCCTGCTTCATAGAAAGCATCCGAAACCTGTTGAAATTCATCGGTGCTCAAACGCCTGTTAATAATTTTATCATCCACTGCCTTATAAGCCGGGAAATACTGACTCATCAGCGATACATATACTTCATCCGAAATCTCTTTGGCAAGAAAATCAAATATCTCCTTTGAACCGGATAGCTGATCCGGTAAAACCAGATGTCTGACTATCATCCCCGATTCCGCTCGGCCATTTTGATTGATTTTCAAATTTCCAACTTGATTAAATATCTCCTGTATCGCAAACCTATTTGTTGCCGTATAGTTTTCACAGCCAGAATATTTTTTTGCGACCTTGTCGTCGTTATATCTCATATCCACAAGATACACATCTATTATACCACTTAGGTAGCTTAAAATCTCAACTTTTGCGTATCCGGAACAATTATAAACAATTGGAATTTCAAGTCCATCGTTTTTTGCCGATCCCAAAGCCAAAAGAATCATCGGTAACATATGATCCGGAGTCACAAAATTGATATTTTCG
>JAAERC010001261.1 GCA_024230695.1 Candidatus Zixiibacteriota bacterium | reverse complement strand
TTTGCATGCGCAATAAAATAAACTACCGCACCGGCAATAAGCAGACCAATTACAAATAGATTCAGCAGATTCCAGTTAATAAATTCAGTGTCCGGAATAACAATCGCAGATGGTTTCGATTCAACAACACCGCCACCATATACAACCATAATTTTATATATATAACTTTGTCCGCTCTCCACAGATTTATCCGTAAAGGAAGTATTGCAGGGCATCACCAAGCCAACTTCCACAAAATCAGGAGAGCCCTCTTCGGCACGGAAGATTTTATATTCGCCGATTTTATCATCATCAGTTGATAATGTCCATGAAAGATCAACGGCATCACCCCGATCATAAACATGATCAACAGCAACAACGTTTGTTGCAGAAATCGGAACAAAAATATCAATTGAATCAGCAGTAATTTCTTCTGTCTCCTGGCCAATTGCCAGAGAAGTCATAAAAAATAAAATTATAAAAGAAATTCCAAAGATAGAAACAACCCGAAAAGGTTTTAAATAGGCTGGCATCGTTATTTGATCAGCCCCAGCCAGTCACCGAAGATGAAATCCATACGACCGATCAGTAGGGACATACGGCTCATCACAGTGTATCCGAATGAAGCCCCAAAGGTTATCATAATAACCCAGATTCCAACCTTGGCGGTCCCGCCAAAAACACCTTTGTGTTCTTTGGAGAAGAAGAAATAGACCAAGCCAGTAAAAGTTCCACCTGCAATTACAATATTTGAAATGACTTCACCAAATGATGCCGAAAATATATCATTTCCATAGCCAGTAGCAAATAATGGCAAAATAGTCGATTCAACTTGTCGCATCACATTTGATGAAAAATAGTTAATCAGATAGAATCCGGCAATAGCACCAACCACAAAAGCCAGCGGCCAGCGGGATATCCAACCGATCTTAGAAATAAGACGCATCAGCATCAAAAATCCAAGGACACCACCGACCAGTAACATATATTCATGGTTTTCGGTGACACCAACATAAAATTTGCCGTAAATATTATCCCAAAAAAGAGTGATAAACCAGTATCCGGCCGAGGCACCAACAAAGATCGCCTCACTCAATTTATACCAGGGATTATCACCATATAAAAATGAGATAATACCGAGGGTTAAAAAAGCGCCTAACCAAATTCCAATTAAATCAGCCATTTCCATACTCAATCTATCCTAACTTATACTACTCTAAGCTTCCTTTTTTTCAGCGTCTTTTTTTGATTTCTTCCGTTTATCACCAAGGAAGAAAGCCGCATTACCAATAATAATAAAAGCAATAACAATCACATGGGCCGCCGATTGCGACACCATAAATTTGGTTCCTTTACCAATAACTCCAACAACTTTTTCAAACTCAGCGGCACCATTGAGACCGCCCAATAAACCTTTTAACTGACCGGAATTCAGGTAAGGATAAACCTGCGGAGCTTGAACGGCAGTATTGCCGGCTCCCAGTTTGACTCCATATCTATCACAGGCCACCTGAACCCACTCAATCGTTCCGGGATAACCGGCCGACAGGTTCATTGAAAAATCAATATTTGAAAAATTACTAATTCCATCTGTCAACGGAAGTGAATCATATGGAGTTCCATAAAAATCGGTAGCAAACATACTTTTGAAACTTCCACCCATTCTTTGAATGACAAACTCATTTCCTGCCTGGAAACCAAGGTTTATATAGTCAACTCCATATTGAATATTTTTGGCGGCTATATCAGGCTGAGCCAGTGCTTTTTCAATAGCCAAATCGGCCTGTTGTGGTCCTTGCGGCCAAAGTCCCATAATCAAAACTTTTAAATCATTTTTAAAGCAATAGTAGAAAAATGTCTCGGCCATCGGCTGAAGTTCCGGTGCGGATGGCGGATCATAATCAAATGAGACCAGTATTTTTGATCCGGGTTTTAATTCTTCAAGAGTATTATAAAGCGCTCCAACCTCAGGAGAAAGTTTTATCGGCTGGGTGACGGTCATAAAAAATGGCAAGACAACTGATATCCCAACAAATATAAATACAATTTTTCTTCCGACAAAATTACCCTGAATAGTTCGAACAAAAATAACAACAAGTGCAAGAAGAATCAGCCCAATAATAATAAATGATACCGTTGGTGAAAATGTAATCGGTTCAGTAACAAAGAAAAACAGTACTATAGATACAATCAATATGCCAAGATAAACAAGCCATTCTTTTTTCATGATCAATCTCCCCCCAGATGAGCTCGTTCAATACCAAGAATAACCCTCAGGGATGTCGAAACAATACCAAGCGCAATGCCGATCATAATAGCTCTTTGTCCAGCGGCATTAATCACATTCATGATCCAAGTGGCAATACTTGATGGCATAATGGCATTAGGCACTGTTATGCCAATATATTGAAGGGATCCGGCGACAGCATCACCAATCGGAACCCGCCCGAACATCACAAAAAAGGCGGCCAATAGCAAAAGAGTTGCCTCAAAATTCCTTGCCCGAAAAGCTCGATATGATGCGGAAGCTACAAAAAACGCTAACAATGCAAACATCGTTGATGATAGCGGAATATAAACAAACCTATAAATCCAGTCAAAACCGGTTCCAGCGGCTCTGAAACTTTCACCGCCGGTCAGACCAATTACAACCGTAATCAAAAAACAGGCAATAATTACAGCCGAATAGCCCCAGTCAGATTTCTTGCGATATATTTTCTCGGCTGAAATTTTCATTAAATTTAAGGCGCCAAGCCAGATAGCACAAGCGGCAATAATTGAAAACCAGTCTGAGAACCATGCATTCATTTGATTAAATGGCCAATGAGGAATAAAATATTGAACAACAAAAACAACACCGACAATAGCGGTGATCAACATTGGTATTTCGCGTCTCATTTCTCTATACTACCTCAATTACCCAATAACCGTAAAGAAGCTTGAAAGATTAAATAAATTAAATGTCTCTAATAATATTCCCAGTAAAATAGCCACCAGAATAACAGCTTTGCCCATATCCTGACCCTTAAGTGAACCAAGTAATTTCGGTTCTTTGGACAAATATGCCGATGCGGCAAAAAGTTCTTCGCCGATCAATGTATAATCACAGGCGGCCACAAAAAATGGCAACTGCGAGGGTTGACCGGTTCCCGCTATCTGAATAGCGCCCACGGAGTTTCCGGTTTCGGCCATAATCAGCGATTCAGCGAAAAACGCCCCCATATAGAAAATAGCTGCCGGTTTTTCACGGACAAACATACCATCAACCGCCGCCGCATAACCAAATTGGTCATCAGTAATATAATGTACCTGCGCCTCGTTGAAGGCGTCAGGACGACCGGCTTTGGTATATGACTCCTTTACAGTCTCACGGGCAGTTATCATAACCAACGATTTACAGACAGGAACTTCGATCCAAGTCTCATATTCGGCGGTTAACTGCGCCACTCGACCCAATATAGTTAACCCGGCAATTGTCTGGACATTATCCATATCATTAATACCGGGAATAAAAAACACTTTTTTGCCCATCTCTGTGGCACGACCAACGGCGTCATCAACCGCATCCAATCCGGCGATTTTCCTGATATAAAGATCCTTACCAGATTTTGCTGCATTGATAAAATAAAGTATAAATGTACAAATTAGAATTGTGCCGATAAATACATTGATACGGCTCATATCAAACCACTGCGCAGATGATTTAACCGGTCCGGCAACATCAGAGTCTGATTTTACCGACCATAAAATATTTCCATTTTCGCTTAATTCATTGACCGCAGAAACATAATAATAATATTCGACGCCATCTTCAGTATTGCTGTCAGTGTATTCAATATATACAGAATCGCTCGATGTCTGATTACCAATTTCTTCAAAGTCACCGGTTCGGCTGGTGGCACGGAAAACTTTATAGCCGGTAACTTTTCCATTTTCAATATCATCTACAGACTTATCCCAACTTATCCTGATCGCTTCGCCGTCATCGTTAGGATTATCAATAACAACCACATTTTTTACATTCACCGGGGTAACATCAGGAGGAGCAATATTTAGTGTGTCCACATAAACAGAATCAGCAGTAACATCAATGATGTCGGTGCCATCGGCATCTTGGGCAAAAGGTGAAGTTGATAACAATAATATTAATAATAATGAGAAGTATTTAATACTTTGGGAGGAAATAATATGGGTGCAAATCTTATTCAACGGTTTAACTCATTATCTATGATGAAATTCTGTATCAAGTTTACACCTCAAGTCTCACCAGGTTATTTATCACCGAACAAATTTTACTATCCGATTTTAATAATACAGTTGGTAAAGTTATAAAATTGAATGCCTTATGTCAAGTCAAAAAACCGCGAAAAGAAGCAAGCGCAAAATTGGCGTATTTCATTAGAAAACCTTGACAGATATATTATTGATATTTATGCTTAAGGCGGAAGTTTACAAAACAAATTTTGATTCGAGGTCTCCCCCCTCTTTCCTCGGAAAAGAAAGAACGCTTGTAAACTTCCTTTTTTATTGGGTTTTTAGGGGACTTTTCCTGACTTTTCCGATTTTTGGACCAAATGTTGCCCGAAATATTACTTAAAAGAGTAGCCCACAGCTTGTTATAAATCCTGAGTTAAACGAAGGGCTGTGGGAAAATTAATATCAGGTAGGATAGACATTCCTGTCTGTCCAGATTTGTAATTTTGTAAGGGTGCCCCGTCCCTTTAGATATGAATAGGGCGGTAGTTGAAATCCGCCACAAGCGGATGAAACTCCCGCCTATACTTTTAAATGTCAAAACTTTTAAGATTTTATAGAGATAATGATTATTGTTTTATAACCTCGGTATTAGCGATTTGAATTTTGCAGAATAATATCCTTAAAATGGCGGGAGTCTCCGACTACCGCCCTACTCTAACTAACTTTAATTCCCAAAGAAATTGCGTCATTCTGTAATTTCTGTGGTATCGGTGATAATTCCCGTATTTCCTTTTCATAACCTTTCAAAAATTCCTCTCCCTCTTTCAAAATTTGATCCAGCGTCGGAATGTAATCCACTGCTAAACCAGCCTTTTTGTATTCTGGCATTTTCTCTCTTTGTTTTTCTTCATTTGCTGAATAATAGGTTTTAAAATTATCTGGATTGACCAATCCCCAAACTAAACTTTCATAGCAATAAACTTCCAGCGCGTGCGAAATTTCTTTACCCTTTAATTGTTTCATTGTCATTACCTCGCTGTGCTTTGAAAACTTTACCGGTTTGACGGTCTCTCTCGGATTATCGCTATTGCCTCTTTCGGCCCATTGTTTCTTCATATTGCCAACTTCCGCACCAAGATTCATTGCGTCTTTACTTTCCCAATCCGTGCCCCTAAACATAGTGGCAATAATTTGCAAAGCTAATTTAGGGCGGCACGCGCCAATGCTTGCTGCCCAATCAACCATTTGCTCAACTGCTGAATCAAGTATGAGGCTATTAACCACCGCTTCCGAATTAAATAAACTTTTTCTTCTCGGCCAACCCATGTGACTTAACAGACCCATAATGTAATAAAAACCAAAAATAGATGTCATATTATTTATTCCTTTTAAACGGACTAATAAGAATTTTACCTATAAAATTCGTATCCCACCCAATGGGTGGGATTTTTTCGCGATATTACTGCGAGATCGTTCTAAAATTATAGATTTTCCAGTTATTGTCTTTTCTATGAAGACCAAATTTATTGTAGTATTGTATGTCACTTCCCTTATCTATAAAGGAAACTTCAACTAAAGCGGTATCGCCTTCAATTTCAACCTTGCCGATTATCCTCTGCATCGAAAACCATCGAGTTTTTGTTAATCCATCACCGGTTAGATCATTTAAAATATCTTCAGGATTATGAAAAGTTCGCGGATTATTTGAATTAAGCCCATAATCTTCGCCGGTTATTTCCATCAAGGCCGGAATATCAACCAAATTTATAATAGCCGCCTTATCATCACGTTCCATCGCTCCAAATAAACGAATAACCGTTTCTTTTGGATTTCTGGACTCAGAATTAGAACAGGAAAAAAGAATTAGAAACAGGAAAAAAGAAAAAAGTAATAGAACTATCGGAAATAGTCGTTTCATATTAATCAATTAAAACTTCCGCTAAGTGTAACGCGGTGACTTGTTCCAAGTTCAGCCTGAGGCATAATGCCATATGAGAAAACCATATTATTATGTTTCACGCCAAAACCAAATGTAAACCCGCTGATATCATCGCCGGATGATCCGGTTTTGTAGTTAGAGCCAAAACTTGACCAGCCGAATCTTAAATATAATGGTTCAACTTCAACTATTTCGGCACCAAGCGCTACATAAGCATCATTGTCAGTCGGTAAAATCACATCGCCTACCAGCCTCACTGGAAGTCCCCGAGGGATAACTGAGGCGCCGACTCTTAATCGAAGCGGTAAAGGGTCTTTTTCGGCGGTTTTCGTATAATTCGAGGTCTGGACACCAAGATTCTGAATTGTGGCGCCAACTGATGCTTTTCCATAATTCAACGATTTTCTTACGCCCAGATCAAGAGCAAATCCATGTGCTGAAAAAACATCAATTTTTGAATAGATAAGTTTTAGGGTAGCGCCGACCTGGAGATCGTTTTCTAGGTTCATGGCATATCCCAGTCCCAAAAGCATGTCACTACCACCAAAAGAACCTTCTTCATTGCCAACTATATCGGTTCTTACCATATCACCATAATTCAAATAATTCA
>JAAERC010001260.1 GCA_024230695.1 Candidatus Zixiibacteriota bacterium | reverse complement strand
TTTTTGCTAATCTGTCTGAAATCTTGATATTCTCACATAAATGCAAGCGTTCTATAATGTTTTGTTCATTTCTATGTTTTATAATAGTATCAACAATTGAGGAAATAGTCAAATTCTGTCCCAAACTATCATTATTAATATAAACCTTTATGTTCTCAATTCTATGATCCTTACCCAAAACAATATCTTCTTTTATATCAGCTTGGATACAGCAAAAAAGCAAGGTGTCGCAGTTTTTATAAATCGCATCACGATCAGACATTATAAATATGCCACTATCAGATACTAAATTATGTTCAATATATGCAATTTTATATGATACTGCCCAATCATCAACTTGCTTACTCTCAGAAAGAAGAATATAACTTTCAGAGATTGGGGTAAAGTCAGGTACAGTACAGCCGCAAATGGCCATAAGAAATATCGAGACAACTAATATTTTAATACATTTAAATGACATAATCAATATTACAGATATCAGTCCACTATTTCCTAATAATTTACACCCGCACTTTAGTAATTATTCGATGATATGGCAAGATAAAAGATTGAGTTTGGGTGCCCCATGTCTTTAGACGTGGGTTGTAAAAAACATCATTAGTCATCCCACCCCTAAAGGGGCTGGGCACACGCTAGTGGCACTAAAACAAAATAGGCAGGCGTAATAAACACCTGCCTATAATGTGACCTAAGACAAAAAACTTTCTATCAACCCTCACTGAGCGTTGACCTACAAAACTATTACAATTTCGCTAATTCTTCCTCAAGCTGAGTGACCAGTCGGTCCATACGAGCAACTACGGCATCAAATGTAGCCGGGTCGGACAAATCGGCGCCCACCTCACGCATCAGATCGATCGGATGTTCGGAACCGCCCGCTTTCAGATATGTCATATATCTGTTGACAGCATCTTTCCGCACTTTTTTATCATCGGAATTTATATCATCCATCACCTGCGCCGCGCAAGCGAACGAGGCGGCATATTGATAAACATAATATGGGACTTCATAAAAATGACTGATTCTAGACCAGGTGTACTGGTACAATGAATCTTTGGTGACCACATCTCCCTGATAAACAGCGGCGATATCAGAATACAATTTCGACAAACTTTCGGAGGTAATCGGCTCACCCCGTTCAACCATCCGGTGTGCTTCAACTTCATATTCGGCAAACTGTACCTGCGTGTAGAAGGTACCATCAAGGTCAGAAATCGCCTGCAAAAGCAGATAAACTCTTTCCAAAGGATCTTTGGAATTTTTGATCATATAATCCATCAATAGACCTTCGTTCACTGCCGAGGCAACCTCAGCGCCAAGAAGAGTGTATGATGCGGTTGCTTTCGGCTGGGTCTCATTTGAATAAACCGTATGCAGGGCATGACCAAACTCATGAGCCAGAGTAAAAACATTACTAAGAGTTTTATTATAATTCATCAGAATAAACGGATGAACACCATAACAGTTGGCTGAGTAAGCGCCAGTACTTTTATTCGGAGTTTCGTAAACATCGACCCAGCGGCTCTTAAAACCTTCCTTAACTCGCTTTTGATATTCTTTGCCAAGCGGTTTGACCGAATTGATGATCCAGTCAACTACTTCATCATATTCATATGTCGGATTATAGTCTACAATCGGATAACTACCATCGTAGTTGTGATACTCTTCTAATCCTAATGCGTCTTTGCGGATCTTATGAAAACGATGTAAGGGTTCTAGGCCTTTACGAACAGATTTTATAAGATTTTCAACAACATCAACCGGGACATTATAATTGTCAAGTCCGGCCTCAAGACAGGTATTATAATTTCGTGCCTGAGCACCTGCCCAGTCTGATTGTAAGACACCATTATAAAGCGAAGCATATGAATTGGCATTATCAGCAAAGGTGGCATAATAAACTTCCATCGCCGCCTTACGATCATCCTGATTCGGATTTTTTGCCAGAATATTACGATAATTTCCAGAGCTAAGCGTGGTGGTTGTACCATCGGATAAGGTAACATCGCGATATTTTATATCAGCGGTTGATAAGGCATTATAGGCATTTTCCGGACTGGCAGTAACCTGACTATAATATGAGAGTAGTCGCTCTTTATCTTCTGATAAAACATGTTTCTGCTGACGATAGGCATCTTCTATTGGAAAACGATACGGTGCCAGCCCGTCAAATTCGTCAAGCCATTTTGACATTGTAGCCCATTCGATTGCCAAAAGCTCCGGACTGAACCATGCAGTGGCAGTACCGAACTGTGCATAAAGAGCGCCGACTCGCTGAAGTTTGCCGGCGGCATCATTATCGCGATTGTTCAGACTGGATTGAAGCTGTGGATAACGATAAACTTTATAGGCAATAATATCGAGTTCATCACTAAGCTTATAAGCCAGAGCAACCTTATCCGGCCCACTGGAAAGGGTGCCTTCCATAGCTTTGAACTCGTTCATTTTATTTTCTAGATCGACCATTCCCTGTTCCCAGGATTCCCAGTCAGGGTAAATATCGGACACGTTCCATTTGTATTTGTCTTCGATTTCTGATCGTTCTGGAATAGTCTGTGCCGAAAGACCGGATATTCCCAGTATCAACAAAATCAGAATGAGGTTTAATGTGATAGTTTGAATAGGGGACTTGAGATTCATACATTTCTCCCGAGGTTTAAAAGTTGCAATATTTACTGTCCTTTCCTTTACCTAAATTAAATAGACGATTTTAAAGTACGATTGTTGTGAAATTATTTAATGAAAACAAAAAAATCAGATAAAAAGAAGCGGGATATGCAAAATTGCCCAGATACCGTAACGTATCAGAGTCTGTTTGTGAAATCCTTTGGCAATAGCTGTGAAATAAAATCCTTTAGCCAGTGTGTTACTCATCATTGAAAGCAGAATTGCCATACTCATCAGCGTCTCGACATGAACCGTTTGATTTATTAACGAGAGAATAAACGGGTCGATATCTGTGATACCAATAATCCCGGCGAGCACTAAAAGACCAACATCCCCATAGAATTTCTCAACCAAAACTGTTGCGACTGATAATATTACAAACAAAACAGCAAATATCATAGCCGGTTTTATCTCAAATGGGTTTTGCAGTGTTTTAATAGAATTATTGTTATTATTTGATGATTTCTCAGTTGTAGTTACCGCCAATACTGCTCCGATACCAAATAAGGCTAATCCTTTCCACCAAATAAAATGAAGGAAGTCTGGTCGAAGAATCCAAATAAGGGCCATTATTCTTAAATACATCACACTACTGGCCAAAATCGAAGCCTGCAGAGCGGTCACACCTTTTTCGGGTGATTGGTGCGCAACTCGTGCAACCGCGATTGTAACCGCCGTTGATGAAACAATTCCGCCCAAAAGACCGGAAAGCCAAAGACCGACTTTGTGCCCAAATTTTTTGGATAGATAGTACCCGATAAAACCGACCGATGAAACCAAAACAACTATTTGCCATGTTTTACGAGGATTTAATTGAAATTCGAAATATTCTCTATCTGGCAAAACCGGCAGGATGATTAATGCTACCAAAAGGAATTTTATAACAGCCAGAAATTCGGTTTGATCAAGGTGTTTGACATAATTTTCAAGTTTCGATTTTTCCGATAATAAAAATGTTCCGATAATTCCAAGCGCCATCGGAACCCAGATATCTCCCAAAAGACAAAGCGCACCAATAACAAAAGTGAGAAGTGCCATTATTTCGCTGGTCCAGCCAAAGCGGCCAGTTTTAACTTTAGTCTGATAACCGGACAGAGCCAAAGCACTGAGAGCCAAAAGGCCGACCGGGACAGCCCAGGTTACACCAACATCTGAAAGCCAGGCACATCCAAAACCAAAGATACCAATGATCGAATAAGTACGAACACCGGCGATAATTCGGCCTTCCTTAGTCTTCCCGGAACTCTCGCGTTCCAGTCCAATTAAAAATGACAACGCCAGTGCTATAAAAAATCGTAGATGAAATGGCCAGGAAAAATCTTCCATTTAGTTACTAATAACCCCCGGTTGATTAATCGTTTAGCTTAAACCTCTATAATATATTTTCGGTCAAACCTCAGAAAACCTGAACTGTTTGTTATGGAAAACTCCGTATAACCTTATCACCCTCATGTAATTACAGCAAAATGGGTTTGTTTCGCATATAAAAAGTTTTTCGCACCAACTTGTTCCTATCTTGATTCTAATTACCCGGCAAAAGGTCTTTTTCGTTAACAGATATAATTCACCTCGTCTTGCATTTTCTTTGAATGGATAAGGATTTGAATATACACCGGTTTGATTGCGAAAATGTTTTGCACTCCATACTAAAGTATGGGACACCCAGCTGTGTCAAGGATTAAGGAATACTATAACAGAATCAGGATTGTGTTTTAGAATATAATTCTCTAAAATGATTCGTCGTCGGAGGGATATGCGCCGGATTTTACATCGGCGATAAATTCTGAAGCCGCTTTTTCAATAGATGGTGCCAGGTTGGCATACTGACGGACAAATTTTGGCTTAAAATCTTCATACAGTCCAAGAATATCATTGATAACCAGGACCTGTCCGTCGCAGTTGACTCCGGCACCGATACCTATTGTTGGAATATGCACCGCCTTGGTGATCTGTTCGGCAGTATCTTTTTGTACTAATTCCAGGACCATCGAAAATGCCCCCGCTTCTTCCAGTGCCTGGGCCGATTCGAGAAGATATTGGATTGATTTTTCTTTACGTCCCTGCACTTTGGCTCCGCCAAAGCGATGAATCGATTGCGGCGTTAGTCCAATATGCCCCATCACCGGAATACCGCATTCAACAATCCGTTTGACCGTATCGGCCATTTCAATCCCGCCTTCGAGTTTGACCGCCTCGGCTCTTCCCTCTTTCAAAAATCGACCAGCATTGGCCACTGCCAGTTCAACCGAAGATTGATATGACATAAACGGCATATCACCTATCACCAGTGCATACTCGGTTGCATCGGAAACAGCTTTGGTATGCGCCAACATGATCTCCATCGTTACCGGGAGTGTACTATCCTCGCCATAATGCACCATACTGACCGAATCACCAACAAGAAGCGAATCTACTCCGGCCCGGTCAAGATACCGCGCGGTGTAATAATCATAAGCTGTCAAAACAGCGATTTTTTTGCCTTTGGACTTTTTAGCGATAAATTTGGAGACAGTTACCTTTTTACGTTTACTCTTCGAACTTTTATCTTTGTTTTCCTTGTAACTGCTCATGCAACCGCTCCGGCCGGGACATAATATTTTTTCCCGGTAAGAGGTTTGCCAATAACTTCTACCAGATTTTTGAAATCATCCTGGTTTTCCACAAAATCAATATCATCGGTTTTAACAACCAGTAAGGGGCTTTCATCATAATGAAAAAAGTAATGATTAAAAGCGATGTTTAGCCTTTCGGTGTATTCGGCGTCAATAGATTTTTCAATGCTGACATTCCGCTTTTTGATCCTATCGAGCAGAACCGGTGTTGATGTCTGAAGATATATGGTCAAATCCGGTTTGGGAATCTCGGAACTTAGAAGCGGCATCAATTTTTCATATAGAA
>JAAERC010001259.1 GCA_024230695.1 Candidatus Zixiibacteriota bacterium | reverse complement strand
GGCTATTGCCTGTGGCGCGATAACAATATATTTCTGATTATTATCGATTCCATGTTCATTCAACAATTTGATTGTATCAATTTTGTGAGATTCCGGTAATGAAATTTTGGGTGCGGAGATTATAAGATTATTCTTGGCGGTTTTTTCAAGGAGAAGTTTGTACTTTTCACTACGATGCTGTATCTCGCCTTTTGGCAAAGAGATACTTTTATTCAAGAGATAATTCTGATTGTCATCGGTATAACCATATCTCTTTTTTATCCCACCTATAAACATAATTAATGCTGATGAAAATGATGGGGTCAATAATATCCCGTTATCAATTTTACATTTTCTGAGCAGTTTTATTTGATAAACAATGGCTGATAAACCATGTAATTTATCTGAAGGTGCCAAAAGTAATTTTGTTTTTAAGTTACGATATATCGGTTCGGCCCATTCGGGTAATAACAATGCGGTATTATCATTTTGTTTTGATGACAAAAAGGCTTTAACAGCCGGCAATGCCATAATTGTGTCGCCAAGATGATTTGGAATTCTGATTAAGTATTTATAATTTTCCATATGAATCTATATTTAATCGATTTTCCAGCGTCGATGAGTCCACATCCATTCTTCCGGTTTTTTCCGAATTAATGATTCAAGGATAGAAGCGTATTTTTGAGTCATTTCATTGATATCTTTTTCAGTATCGCCGGAATTTGGCGGATATATCGGCGGGAAGAACTCGATTTTATACTGCCCGTATTTTTCCCTGACGAGATAACCAAAAATAATTGGGGAGTTAACCTTAACGGCAAACGCGGCCGGTCCTTTTGGAGTTGACGCCGGACGACCCATAAAATTTACTACAACTCCGCCGGAGGCGGCATGCTGATCGGAAGCAACCCCGATCAATCTATTTGCCTTTAATGATTTCAAAACATGCCTTGAGGCGATACCAACCGGGATCAAACCCAGACCTTCGGTTTGTCTAAATTTTATAAAAAGATCGTTAACCTTTTCGTTATGCTGGTGACCCATTAGAAAATCGGTTGGATAACCCGCCGATGGCAACCACCTGCCAAAAAGTTCCCAGTTGCCATAATGCCCGGTGACCATCATCGCGCCATTACCTTCACTCAAAGCCTTGTCTATAAATTCAGAGCCGATCACGGTTTTGACAGATTTTACAAACTTCTCTCTTTTGAGAACCGGCTGGCGGGCAAAGGTAATAGTTGTTCGGGCAACATTGATAAATACGGTTTTGACAATTTCAGAGATACGTGTATCGTCGAGTTCATCATGAAAAGCACGACAAAGATTTTCCTCGGCTATGCGACGACGCGATGATAATATTAAATAGGCTAATTTGCCAATACCAATTGCGATACCATCGGCCAGTCGTCCCGGAATTATCTGAACCGTTTTAGTTAAGGTCCAGAGCGTTAAATATTC
>JAAERC010001258.1 GCA_024230695.1 Candidatus Zixiibacteriota bacterium | reverse complement strand
GCCGGCAATATTTAATATTCGCCGCGATTAGGGACAATACAAATAAACTCGAAATCCTTATCAAAGGGATTACTAAACTGATGTTCGGTATTGGGCGGTACAAAAGCATAATCTTTCTCGGAGACTTCATGCTTGACACCATCAATCATTAAAATCCCTTTGCCAGAGACAATATGATTAATATGTTCCCAATCATGCTGATGTTTTGGAGTATGCCCGCCCGGCTCCATTTTGAAAACCCGCATCGTGTGATCGGTCCACCCTTCTTTGGTGCCCACCGGCACCTTTTTGGTGACACCGGAAACTCCATCCATCTCGACTTTTGTTTCAACTACTTCGCTATGCTTAAAAATTGGCAAAACCACCTCCGTAATTGTTTTCTGTTCTTATTTACTTATCATTACGTAACAAAACAGTTTTTATTTTGAAACCGTAGCGGTATAAACTAAATTAATATCATGAAAGACAAGTGCAAAGTGATCAATATTTCTAAAAAACCGGGATGTTGCCAGATCCTTTTATCAAATGATGAAAAAGTTATTCTGAGCTGGGACATTCTAAAGAAATATCAGCTAAAAAAGGGATCGGAAATAGCAACTGAAGATCTTTATGAAATTAAAACTGAATCTGATCTGATACGAGCTGAAAATTACTGTTCATATCTGTTGGCACGACGAGAATATTCATCGGGAATGCTAAAAAGCAAACTACTAAGCAAAAGTTACGACCTTGATATTAGCAATACCGTTATTAATAAACTAAAGCAAGCATTGCTTGTTGATGATAACCGTTTTGCCCGTATGGCAATTGAAATAATCCTTCGAAATAAACCTGCCGGGCGAGCTTATCTAATCGCATATTTGAAAAGTAAATATATTTCGCGAGAATTAGCCGAAACTGTGGTTGATGAACAACTGGAAAACATCGATGAAAAAGAGTTAGCGGAAAGACTTCTAAAAAGGCGTTTTCGACAATATCTCAAATTTGACCTTGAAACTGCCCGCCGGAAAGCGTATAATTATCTGTCGCGACGAGCAATAGGGTATGGGGCGGCCAAATTTGCATTTGAAAAAATATGTAGAGAAGAACAAGTTTTTAACGAGAAGAACGAGGAGCTGGACAATTAATATTTCAGAGATAAGAAAAGAATTTGTCAAATATTTCAAAGACAGAGATCATAAACAGATTGTATCATCGCCGGTAATACCATTTGATGACCCGACGATCCTGTTTGCCAACGCCGGGATGAACCAATTTAAGGATATCTTTACCGGGCAGAAAAATGCGGAACATCCCCGAGCGGTTTCAGTCCAGAAATGTATGCGCGCCGGCGGGAAGCATAACGACTTGGAAAATGTTGGCCGTACTGGAAGACATCATACGCTCTTTGAGATGCTTGGTAATTTTTCATTTGGCGATTATTTCAAAGAAGAAGCGATCAATTATGCCTGGGAATTTATTACCAAAAATTTGGGTCTTCCGGTTGATAAACTTTACGCCTCCATTTATAACGATGACGACGAGGCCTACGCCCTCTGGGAAAAAATAGCGCCGGAGTTGAAAAATGGACGGATTCTGCGTTTTGGCAAAGAAGATAATTATTGGTCAATGGGAAACATTGGTCCCTGTGGTCCCTGCAGTGAGATTCATTTTGACCGCGGTGAAAAATTTGGCACCGGGCCGGATAATGTAGTCAATGGCGACGGTGATCGTTATGTCGAGATCTGGAACCTGGTGTTTATGCAGTACAATAAGAAACCGGATGGTACAATCGAACCATTGCCGAGACCATCGGTTGACACTGGCGCCGGATTAGAACGGCTTGCCTGTATATTGCAGGGTGCCGAATCAAACTATGAAATAGAACTTTTTCAAAATTTGATTGGTTCCATCTCTGATATCACCGGGGTCAAATATTCGCATAAAACAGAAGGTACTTCACATCGCGTTATCGCCGATCATATTCGTGCCTTGACCTTCTGTATTGCCGATGGTGGCGGACTGTCAAATGAGAAACAGGGATATGTCCTGCGGAGAATTCTGCGCCGGGCGGCTCGTCATGGCCGGAAACTGAATATGCAGGAACCATTTATACATAAACTGGTCTCCCCACTGGTCAGCCTGATGGGTGACGCTTATCCTGAAATAAAAGAAAAACAGACGCATATAGAATCTGTGATCCTCGCTGAAGAAGAATCATTCGGCAGGACGCTTGATACTGGACTTGAACTATTTGATGATGTTATCAGAAAAATGAAAAACAAGAAAACCGATGTTGTCTCTGGTAGCGATGTTTTCAAGCTGTGTGACACATTCGGATTTCCGCCAGATTTAACACGTGTAATGGCTGAGGAGCAGGGATTCAGTATTGATGAAGACGGATTTAAGCTTTTGATGGAACAACAGAAAAAGCAATCGCGACAGGCGGTTCAGCAAAACTCTACCGATAAAGAACAAATTAAATTTATGCTCGATGAAATATTAAAAGACGCGATACCGCCGGGGACCAAAACAGAGTTTGTTCGCGATAAATATTCTGTTGAGTCAAATATTATTGAGATATTTGAATTTAAGCAAAAT
>JAAERC010001257.1 GCA_024230695.1 Candidatus Zixiibacteriota bacterium | reverse complement strand
TATTGCATTTATTCAATAAAATCGTAATAATGACGAACAATAGAAATATGGAATAAAAAGAATTTAGAAAAAACATTGAACTTGAAATAAAAGTATTGGTTAAAGATAACATATGAGAATTAAGCAATTTTTAGTATTACCAAATATCCCCGAAAAAATTCAAAAACTTCGGGAACTGGCGATGAATTTATGGTTTTCCTGGAACTGGGATATAGTAAAATTATTCATTCGGATTGATTCCGAACTCTGGGAAAAATCATATCAAAACCCAATTGAGATGCTCGCTTCATTACCTCAGCATAAATTGGAGGAAGTTGCCAATGACGAAGCATTTTTGGCCAACCTCAACCGTGTTTATGACAGTTATCAAGAATATATGTCGGCCCAAAAATGGTTTGAGAAAACCGCTCCTGAGCAGACTAAAGATACAATTGCTTACTTTTCATGTGAATATGGAATAGACACCGGTCTTCCCGTTTATTCGGGCGGCCTGGGTGTTCTTTCGGGCGACCATTTAAAAGCCTCAAGCGATTTAGGAATTCCTCTTGTTGCAGTCGGCTTATTATACAGATACGGCTATTTCAGACAGTTTCTCTCCGCGGATGGCTGGCAACAGGAACGATATGAAGAAAACGACTGGTATCATATGCCGGTTACATTGGAGAAAGATGAAAACGGAAATCCAATAAAATTTTCAATAGATTATTCCGGAACACCGGTTATTGTTCAGATCTGGAAGGCGATGGTTGGGGTTACTCAATTGTATTTACTTGATACCAATATCCCGGAAAACCCGATGAAATTCCGTGAGATCACTTCGGTATTATATAGTGGTGATAAAGACACTCGGTTGAAACAGGAAATATTACTTGGTATTGGTGGTGTTCGCGCTTTGAAAACGCTTGGGATCAATCCAGCCGTTTATCATATGAATGAAGGCCATTCGTTATTCTTACAGGTGGAACGTCTCAGGATACTGGTCCAGGAAGCCGGTTTGTCATTAAATGAAGCGATTCAAATGGTAAAAGCAACTTCTGTGTTTACGACCCACACTCCGGTTCCGGCAGGCAATGAAACATTTGACCCAAAACTTCTCGAAAGATATTTAAAAGGATATGTCGAATCATTTGGATTAACATGGAAACAATTTTTAACTTCAGGACGAGTTTTCAAGGATCAGGAAAACGAACCATTTGGAATGACCCCGGCGGCCTTGAAAATATCTGCTTTTTGTAATGGTGTCTCAAAGTTGCATGGTGAGGTGTCGCGAAAAATGTGGCACAATATATGGCCCGGTTTACCTGTTGAAGAGGTCCCGATTGATTCAATAACCAACGGAGTTCATCTAAGATCATGGTTAAGTCATGACATCGTTGATCTCTTTGATACATATTTTGGCCCCAAATTCACAAAACAGCCATCTCAATTCAATGATTGGGACAAGGTCCACAAAATCCCTGATGCCGAACTTTGGCGTATGCATCAGAAACGGCGTGAACGTTTGGTTTTCTTTGCCAGAAAGCGATTGATAAAACAACTTGCCCGCAAGGGTGCGTCTGATATTGATATAAAGAAGGCAGATGAAATATTGGATCCAAGAGTATTAACAATCGGTTTTGCAAGAAGGTTTTCGACATATAAAAGAGCATTTATGCTTTTCAGCGATGAAAAACGGTTAGAACAACTTCTTTGTGATCCTGACCGTCCGGTTCAAATATTA
>JAAERC010001256.1 GCA_024230695.1 Candidatus Zixiibacteriota bacterium | reverse complement strand
GGAAAATATAAAACAAGAGCAAATGTCCAAACCGGATTAACAGTTGTTGATTCGCTGGCCTATTTTGCTTCAGGACCTGTTAAAAACCTATTTGTGTGTCTAAATCTTCACAATCGTAAAACTCTCTGGCGGACAAAGATAAAGGATGTCACCGGAGCGCCGATAATTAAAGATAACCGTGTATATCTCGCTTCCGATTTGGGTTGGGTAGAATGTCGGGACAGATTAAGCGGTGAGATTATTTGGCGGGACTCGGTTGGCGCAAAATCACCGGCCGGCCCCAGTTTAGATGAAGGAGTAATTTATTTCCCGTTTGACGATGGGAGATTAATAGGTTTTGATGAGAAGACAGGCGATATGATTGTTAATGTAGATTTAAAACAACCGTTGGTTTCCAAAGTTGCTATTGATGGAATGATATTTATTTCAGGAATGGCCGGGACTTTTTCCGCCCTTGAAAAAGAATCGGGGGAAATCATTTGGGAGCGATCATTTGAATGGCCGATTTGGACCTCGCCGGCAATTGATGAAAATATGGTATATGTTGGTGACAACGGCGGATTGCTTCGTGCCTTGGATAGAAAAGATGGTCGAACACTCTGGTCATTTCGAGCCGATGGTGTAATTTTGTCGGCGCCGATCTCAGTGGGCAAATATCTGGTTTTTGCATCACTTGATAAATATTTGTACTGTGTCGATAAAACAACTGGTCTTTTAAATTCCAAATGGAAAAATGATCGCGAAATCCGATTTCCTGCCATTAGTGACGGTGAATCGATCTATGTTATTTCTCAGGATGGTCTGATCTCTTGTCTCGGAGATTGATATGAGCAAATTTAATTTTTCTGAAAAAGATTTAAGTACTGATCTTAGCGAACTGGCACTGGAGATAGTCAGAGTATTTTTTGTAGCCACCCAAAAGGTGTCTGTATATTCCAAATCACATCCCTTATCTTCCAAGGCACTCGAACGACTGTTTTTCCAAATGGGGAAAACCTATCGATTTAAAGGCAATAATAGTTTTTTCATCGAGTCGGGACATCTTTTTGTCAATAATATTGAACTTAAGCCATCGGTTTTTTCTGATAAAATTATTGAGTATATGCAATTACTTGATATTAAAAGCATTCTGTTTGGGTCGGATATGTCGATTGATCATCTTTCGATGTTTCTTGATAAATTTGTCAGAAGGATCCCAAGTGGTATCTATCAAGATATGATGCAGGAATACCTTGATAAAGGCAATGTAGATACTATTAAGATCAATAGTGAAGATGGATTTCTGCTTTTTGAAAAGGGTGTAAAATATCGAGCCGATATTGTTGGAGATTTTTCGGTTCGAAATATTCTTGGGCAATCACTTGGTAAAAGCCTTGAATCTTTGGCAAAAATGCTACAAAAGGCAGATTGCGAAATCGAGACTTTTATAAAAGAATTTGGTATTGATTATTATCCGCAATTGGCGGCCTATTTTATTCCGGAAAAGATATCATTAATAGATGCTGAAGAAATAATCGAATTACTGAATGACCGAATTGCAAAAATAGTTGAAAATAGTCAAGAAGAACAGGATAATCAGAAACTTGTTGATTTGAAAATACTGTTGGACTCATTAAATTTGCACCCTAACCGAGATAAAATATTTAATCAGATTGAATCAACTATCGCATATAATAAAATTTCGAAAGATATATATTCTGAGGTTGTCCCTCAAACCAGTGTAATTCGCGTCGAATCATCGGAGAAAGTTAACGAGTTTCTATACGCAATTTTTGATCCGGAATTACCCGATTATGAACTGAGTATTTTTGAGGATCTTTTTAATCGCCTAATACGTACCGGCCAAAAAAATAGAGCCCGATCAGTTATCAATATTTTGGTATCGCATCTCGCAGGGCCTCATTTTGAGATGCGAGAAAGGGCTTTAATTTTATTAAGAGCTGTAATTGCGCCCTATCAACAATCTAATGCGGATTTCCTATTTGATCATGTAATAGAAAAAATTGATAATTATTTGACCGACGAGAT
>JAAERC010001255.1 GCA_024230695.1 Candidatus Zixiibacteriota bacterium | reverse complement strand
TGGGATTTCTCAGGCGGTTTATTTATCATCAATGGCTGATTATTTTGACTTAGATGGCCCGATCCTGTTAAAAAATGACATAAGTTCCGATATTGAATATAATATGGAAAAGATTTCGCTAAACAGCAATATTATCGGTGGGCCAAAGATTGAAAATGAATATCTTAAAATGTAATATAATTTCGCTCTATATAATTTTCATTATTTTGGGTATGGCTATGTCATGCCTGGGACAACATACCGCGCAAATTGATGTTGTTTATCCTAAAAAGAACGCGACAATAGGTGCAGTTGATTCCTCTTTCATATTGGGTTCGGTTTCATGGGGATATGATTTATTTATCAATGACATTCCTGTCCCTGTCCATCAAGATGGGGGTTTCCTTGCCTTTCTACCGCTTAAGCCCGGGAACTTTGTATTTAATATAAAAGCAGTGCTAGGTATTGATACGCGCTTTTTTAGTTCTTGGTGGGAGGAGTCAGCTAGCTTAACTTGGCCGGTTTATGTTCCAGAGCCAATTGAATCATTTGGTTATGATTCTCTTCAAATTTCTGATACCAAAGATTCCACATTTAGTCAGATATTAACAACTGGCGATAAACTAATTATCGAATTTCAGGCGACTCCGGATTGTAATGCCTGGTTTTCTATTCCTGGAATTGTCGATTCGGTTCCAATGGCGGAGACGGCTCATAAATCGCAAGCATATTGGGGGGAGACGGTCTTTGGAATTGGAGCAGTTCCGGATTCGCTGAAAATAAAAGGTAATTACAAAGGATTCTATGATATTGGATACGATAAGACTTATGATTCCTCTCGAATATGCTATTTTCTGAAAGGGCCGGATAAAAAAGATATATATGATATATTATTAGATACTCCAGCCGATTTATTAGATTATGATTTTTTAAGGCTAATAAAATCAATTGGTAAGACATTTATTGATAGCTCATCTTATTTTATTCAGATCAATCCTGACAACTATCCCTGTACGGTTGAATTAATTGATTCGGTTTCAATAATCAGGGTCGGACCTCGCAAAGGTTATTTGTCAATATT
>JAAERC010001254.1 GCA_024230695.1 Candidatus Zixiibacteriota bacterium | reverse complement strand
TCGATGGATTAAAAAATCCTCCTCCGCCGGAAGAAGAAGGTAAATAATAAAATTAAATTGCATTAGAAAATGGACGAAAAAATTCTGATATTTGAAAAATCGAAAAAGGGTGTCTCTGGATGTAAATTACCGGAGACATCGGTTTCGGATAACGAACTACTCAACCGGATTCCGGCCAAGTTTCGTCGGGCAGAAGCCGCTTCATTACCCGAGGTCTCCGAAGGCGAAGTGATGCGTCATTTTGTTCGTCTGTCGGTTAAGAATCATCATATTGAAAAGGGTTTTTATCCGCTTGGTTCATGTACGATGAAATATAATCCGAGACGTAATGATCGCGCGGCCGGGATGAGTTCTTTTGTTTCATGTCATCCTCTGGCGCCATGTTATACGACTCAGGGGACTCTTCAGGTGATGTTTGATCTATCAGAGTATCTGAAAGAGATCTCCGGTTTTGATGAGTTGTCTTTACAGCCGGTGGCCGGTGCGCAGGGAGAATTTGTCGGGCTATTGATTATCAGAGCCTATCATTTATCCAAAGGTAGATCACGAAAAAAAATTCTTATTCCCGATTCTGCTCATGGGACCAATCCGGCCTCGGTGACAATGGCCGGTTTTGAAACGGTGCAGGTTCCATCAAATGAAAAAGGGATTATTTCAGCTGAAACTTTGGCTGAATATATTGATGAAGATACTGCCGGATTGATGCTAACTAATCCTAATACGGTTGGTCTGTTTGAATCTGAGATTGAAAAAATATCGGAAATGATCCATAAGGCCGGTGCCTTGATCTATATGGATGGTGCCAACCTTAATGCTCAGATGGGGATCATTAAGCCGGGGAAAATCGGCTTTGATATTCTGCATTTTAATCTGCACAAAACCTTTTCCACGCCGCATGGCGGTGGTGGGCCGGGTGCCGGTGCGGTTGGGGTTGTTAAGGAACTTGGTAAATTCTTGCCATCGCCAATTTTGAAACGAGATCCTGAGAAGGACGATTTGTTATATTTTGATTATGATTGTCCCGACTCGATCGGCTCGATCCATACTTTTTACGGTAACATGGCCAATAATATCAGGGCGTATACATATATTAGAACCCTTGGGCCGGATGGTATTAAACGAGTCTCTGAAAACGCCGTGCTTAATGCGAATTATCTAAAAAGTTTATTAAAAGATGCCTTTGAATTTCCTTATGATGACATCTGCCAGCATGAGTTTGTTTTATCATGTTCGCGGCAAAAGAAGAAAGGTGCCAGAGCGCTGGATATCGCTAAGCGTTTGTTGGATTTTAATTATCATGCACCAACAGTTTATTTTCCATTGATTGTTTCTGAGGCATTTATGATCGAGCCGACTGAGACCGAAAGCAAAGAAACGCTTGAGAATTTTGCCGAAATACTTTTGACTATTGCCAATGAGGTTGATACCGATCCTGAAAAACTAACCAAAGCGCCACTGACGACCCCTGTTAAACGGCTTGATGAAATTAAAGCGGCGCGGGAGCACGATGTTTGTTTTAAGGAATGAAAAATAAAAACTTGCAATTGATCGCCGATAGTTTTAATTAACTATCGGCGTTTTTATTTATGATAAACTTTAAGAATGTTACATATCGATTTCCAGACGGCCAGCGGGCGTTAAATAATATCAATCTAGATATATCCAAAGGTGAAAAGGTTGCTATTGTTGGAACCAATGGATCAGGCAAAACCACTTTTGCCCTTCATGTCAATGGCATTTTGAAGGCATCATCGGGAGAGGTGTCAGTCAGTGGATTTAATCCAGTCGATGAAACAGAAAATAAATTGCTAAAACCGGAAGTCGGGATCGTGTTTCAGAATCCTGATAATCAATTGATAACTATGACAGTTGAACGGGAAATCGCGTTTTCTCTTGAAAATCAAAATATAAATCATACTCAGATGAGAGATCAAGTCGAAAAAATGCTGGATCTGTTTGGATTATCAAAATATCGGAATAGATTAACAGCTGAGCTTTCTGGGGGTGAGAAACAAAGACTGGCTCTGGCCTCAGTGCTGGTTACGGAACCATCGGTTTTGGTGCTTGATGAACCGGACTCATATCTCGATCAGACCGGTGTGAATATCCTAAATGAAGCGATTGATGTATTATTATCCAGGCAGAAAGATTTGACCCTGGTCAGGATCACTCAGTATTCTACAGTTGCAGAAGAGTGCGATAGAATGATAATATTCAACGATGGTTCGATATTTCGTGAGGGGAAACCAGAGGATATTTTTTCAGATAATCATTTATGTGATGCGGCGAAAATTGAGATACCATTGAAGTATAGAATAAAAAATGGTTTTAATTTTCCACGACTATCAAAATTCGCTGATATCCGACCATCTTGTCAGGTAGTTACTGATTACAAAATAAAATTAAAAGATATTGAATTTGGATATGAAAAAGGAACTGAGCATAATCTATATAATAATATAAATTTAGAGATCAAGAGCGGGAAAATATATGGTTTAGTTGGACCGACCGGGAGCGGGAAATCAACGCTGATTCAACTTATGGCCGGTTTGTTGAAACCTGGTTCCGGTGAAGTAAAATATAAAAATTTTGAAAACAAACCTGGGGCGGCCGTGATTTCGTTTCAACAAGCAGAACGGCAGTTCTTTTTGAATTCTGTTAACGATGAGATACTCTTTGGTGCGAAAAATATAAATTCACCCGATCCCCAAAAAATAGCGGATGAGTGCTACAAATTAGTTGGTCTGGATAAAAATATATTTGCCGGTCGTGATCCCTTTAGTCTGTCGGGCGGGGAGAAGCGCAGATTGTCATTCGCGACGATTTTATCTTTGGACCCAAGTTTTATTTTATTTGATGAACCAACTTGTGGTCTTGATTATTCCGGTTGCGAGCTTTTTAAGAAGTTGGTTGCGGAATTAAAATCACAGGGAAAAGGCATTCTGATTGTTTCTCATCAGGGCGATACTATATTAGAATTGGCCGATGAGATTTTGGTTTTGAATGATGGGTTTATCGAAAAGTTTGAAGCGGCCAGTGACTTTTTTAGATCTGCTGATTATGATAAATTTCTATCAATTCCGGAACTTATTTTATATCAGAAGACAAATTTTGATCGTATTGTTAGTTTTTCCGAAACTCAGCTTTATGAGAAGTTGGAATAGCTTACATTATAAATATGGTATTTATATTTAGTTAGGCCAATCACATTAAATAATACTTTAAGTGTTTAGATTGTTCTTGATAGTTTCTGATTATTTCTTATAATCTATTTCAATTAACCTTTTAAAGTCGTTCGGCGAGACGACAAAAGGACACAGATGAATTATTTGGTCGATAAAATTAGTTTTTCAGATAAATCAAATAAAACCGTTTACTTGTCTTTTTTATATTCGATTAATCAAATATTTTTATTTTTAATTATAGCAGGGAGGCAAATTGCCCAAAACCACAATTGAAACAGTGATGGATAAAAAAGGTATCGACCGAGCCATTACCAGGATCTCGCATGAAATCATTGAAAAAAATGATGGGGCCAAATCTCTGGTAATTATAGGTATTCTGACGCGAGGAGCCGATATTGCCAAAAGGATAGCATCGCGGATCAAGGAGATCGAGGGAGTAGAGGTACCGGTTGGATTGATGGATATAAATCTATATCGAG
>JAAERC010001253.1 GCA_024230695.1 Candidatus Zixiibacteriota bacterium | reverse complement strand
TGTTTTTAACAATTGTGGTAAATCGAGCTCTTTTAGCGCCATCATGAAGATGACTAATACCGAAATATTGTTCCACGATATAACGAAATTTAGAAATCACCTTGTTCCTTTTGATTTCAAATTCAGTCAGTTTCGCCGTAGTAGTATCTTTGCGCATAATGCCATCCGCAATTTCATTGGTGGCCAGAAACTGGCGATTCGGTGCTCCAGCGTACCCTTTATCAGCGTATACTTTTTCGATAGGTTGTTTTGTATGCCGGCTGTAAACCGTACAATACGGCAAATAATTGGTATCGCTCACCGAAGCTGGTGTGATGGTAGTGGCCAGGATAAATCCATTGTTGACGTCGACCGAAGCATGCTCTTTAAGCCCAAAGAGGGGATCTTTCATGGCATTCCAGTCTGATTCAATGTCGCGGCAAAATTTTTTGGGATTGCCATTTTTATCCAACTTGCCTTCAGGTGAATCGTGCTTTTGGCGCAACTGTTCGAGCTTTTCGTTGCTAACAGGCCGGCTGGCCGATTTGACCAATCTGGCATCAATCGCGACACCTTCATTAATATTGAGGCCTTTTTGCTCGAACTGCCGCAATATAACAGAGTTGATTTGATCCATGGTATTTTTAGACAATCGCTTTCTGAACCTGGAAAAGGTTGAATGGTCAGGTGATGGGTCATTAAACGACAGCCCTAAGAATTTTTTAAATGATATTCTATCATTGATCTGGCTTTCGAGTTCTGGATCCGAGTCGATATGGAACCATTTTTGAAGCAGAAGACATTTAAACAGCAGCAAAGGCGGATAAGCCTCGGCACCTTCCTTGCTAGTGCCAACTTTGTAATGGCCCATCAATACCGATTCAATACTATCCCAGTCGATGGATTTTGCGATGTCCATAATGCGCATTAAACATCGATTTTTATCCATGGAGTCTTTGAGGATTACGTCAGCGAAAGTGAAGGTACGGTCGATTTTTTTGAATCCCATGCTATTCTCCTTAAGGTGAAATTTTGGTAAGAGAATAGCACTAATTGGCATCAATAGCAAGTTAAAACAGTTAATTATGAGCTATTTGGGTGGATTTTTTAAAAGGAAAGAGACAGTGCAATTTCGAAAAATAAAACCTAAGGGTCGAATTTCGGGGAGTTGTGCAAAGCTCTCAGTTTGTTAAAAACCTGATAGGCAGAGCCAATGATTTTATGTGTTATCTCTTCGTGTACCATCTATTTACCAGCGCAGTCAGGATTTCATGATATTTTCCTCTAATCACTTTCCGGATCAAAGCAATTAGATCCTATCCGTTTATGCATATAAAAACCGAAATCTTGTCAATCTTGTAAATCTTGTCAAAATTATTCCAATGACTGGGGCATTTCACGCAAGTGGGCCGTTGCATTGTTTTTCGATGTAAAATCTCGGAATACACGTTTTACAGCGTCCTCTTGAAGATCCAGTATGGTTGCGACTTTTGCTGATGGTATTTTATGCTCCCAGGCGAAGAGAAGCAAATCCAGCTTATCAAAGGGAATACGGAAATAAAACTCCTGATCGCTGACCGGAAGACTGAATGTATCAGGGCTTGGCGTTCTATCAATGATTTCGGGAATGACACCAATATGGTTAGCAATTTGATAGATCTGATCTTTGTATAAATAGGAAAGTGCTTCGATATCGGTGCCCCCGTCACCGTATTTACAAAAATCACCGAGAATCATTTCTGTTCGATTGGTTGTCCCGGCAACAATAAGATCTCGACGTTCAGCCTCCCAATATAAATGCATCATCCGTGCCCTGATCTTTATGCTGGCAAAGGCAGTCACCGTCCGAAAGCCATCT
>JAAERC010001252.1 GCA_024230695.1 Candidatus Zixiibacteriota bacterium | reverse complement strand
CTATTTCCTTTTCGGTGATGGCTGTCAAAAAGGCGATAGATGTTCCACTCGATAATTTTCCAGTAAGCTTGGTGGCTCCAAGAATAGTTGAGGCATCGGGATAATTGGTATAATAGGCCAGACTGTCATCATCAACATCCGCCGATGGACTGCGCCCTATTCTTCGGGAGTAAAAGAGATGAAATTCAGTCTCAAAAAGGTCCATTCCCTCAATAAAAAACGGTCTTTTTTCTGAGAAATAAGTTTCATATGTCGAAAGATTCAAAACCGGCTGATCAAGTTCCACCTGGCCAAAATCAGGATTAACGGTGGCATCCAAGATCAGATTCGATGAGAGCGCGTATTTCATATCAAATCCGGCATTGCCAAGTAATTCGCGTCCGTCGGGATTGCCGATTGATTTTGGTTCGATTTCGGCTTTTGATACGGCATATGGCAATATCTCCATATGTCCCGTTGGTTTGATATTGGTTAATCCGGTGAGATGTCCGAATTTGGATGTGAAACCACCCTCAGCCGATGGCGTAAATGACCATTTCACATATTCGCCTTTTCTTTCAATATTTCTTGTAAGATTCAGCCCCCAGATATGTTCTTCTTTTTCAACAAAACGAAGGCAATGATACGGAATTTTCAATTCTGCCGACCATCCCCAAGGCTGAATTTTGACATCACTATACCAGATACCATCCCAGGAATCATCCTGTGCATTATCATTATAAACCCGCTCATCTCTTTGAACACCGGCGGCGTTAACTCGAAAACGAAAAGATGTTTGATGATCATGAAATGCATCGATACAAACTGTGATATCATCTGAAGCCGAATGCCTGTCCCTTCTGACCAATTGCCGCATGATTTTATCGGGCTCAGAATCATAACACCAGAATGCGGCATATAGCGCCTCATCATCGTATGCTATTGCAACCATTGTTGATTCTGTCGCCGCTGTACCCTCATCAGGTTCGAGTTGAGTGAATTTTTTTGCGTAATGAATTTTTGAACTTTTCCAGATCTGATCGCTTAAGTCACCATCAATGACAGGCGGATGCGGATTAATTCGATATGCCTTTAACGATGGAACTGTTTCATTGGCAATTTCTGACTTCTCGGCGACCGATGTGAGTGCCAAACTCAGCACTAAAACCTTAATTAAAAGGAAAAGTGATACCGAACGTTTCATTTTACTCCCTCCAAATATTTACCAGCTAACGTTCGGCGCTCACTCGGAGCCGTTATATCTTTAATTACGCAATAATTTGAAAAATGTTTCCTGGATAGCCGAGTAAAATGATTATTTTTTGGCAATTCTATTATTTGGGGAAATCAGATAGATATTCTGAAGTATTTACAATTGACTATATTAAATTTTTTATTATATTATCAATAGGTCAGACAGTAATATAAGTCATCCAATATAAAATCAAATATCGTCCTATCTTTGGAGGTTCTATGATGATTAACAAAGCGGTTATCTTAATCACAGTTATATTTATATGTCTTATGGTGTTGACGGTCAGCACCTTAGCGGAGAAACCAAAGCAATCGGCCGAAAATGCTAAAATTGATTATAAAATTAATTCGCAAGCTATTGCATCGGATAAAAATCAAATTGACCAAACAAAAGTAATCGATCAGGATCAAACTAATTCAATAACTGAATCGACAAATTTAGAACCTGTGGCACCACCGGCAAGAGCGGGAGAAGAAATCAACTGGCAGGTAATTTCTGGCGGGGGAACCGATGGTTCATCGACCAACTATATTCTTTTAGGCACAGTTGGGCAAGCCGCCGTGGGTGAGGGAGGTTCAACAAGTTATACTTTGAATCATGGTTATTGGCATGGTGCCGGTTTGATTGGACCATGTGATTGTGAACCGGGGGAAGCTAA
This sequence comes from Candidatus Zixiibacteriota bacterium, assembly GCA_024230695.1. Next base: position 6,852 of record JAAERC010001252.1, on the reverse strand, counting down.
TGGTGTTTCGCCGAAAGATATTCTTGATATTGTTTATATTATTAATTTTAAATATAAGGGTGGCCCAGCGGCCGTCCCTTATGCGTTATGCAATGGCGATACCAATTGCAATTGTGTGATAGATATCCTGGATATAGTCTATTTGATTAATTGGAAATACAAAGGCGGCCCGAATATGTGTACTTGCGAAGTTTGGGTTTCAAACTGCGGCGCGCTTCGGTAAGTAACTATGTTTGGCAAATTGTATTAAAGGAGATTGCTATGTTATATTTCTATAAATTTTGGAAGATATTTCTAAACCTGCTAATATTTATCTTAATATTCTCAACCACATATGGCCAAGTCCCTCAGCTTATCAATTATCAGGGCAAACTAACTGATGAGATGGGAAATCCGCTCAATGGCGATTATCAGATGACTTTTAGAATTTATTATGTAATTGAACCGGGCGGAGATCAGGAATGGACCGAGACACATCCGACTGTTGCAGTGACTAACGGCCTATTTAATGTTATGCTTGGATCGTATGAGACTCTTCCAGATAACTGTTTTTCCGAAGATACAACATCAATGTTGGGAATAACTATTGGTTCTGAAGATGGAGACGAACTGGAACCAAGGACACGTTTAATAACCGTTCCTTATGCCTATCAGGCTCTTCATGCTGATACCGCCGGATATGTGGTAAGCGTTGGAGCAAATTCGGTCAGTTCCGATGCTATTATTGATGGAACAATTCAACAATCCGATTTATCATTTACTGTGATGGATGAAGCATCAACGCAAACGATTACAGGTACAAAAACATTTGATGATTTAAATATTGCCGCCACCACTAGAACAAAAACGTTTTCGCATATTGCTTTTGTTCCCGAGGATAATACTTGTGCATTTATAAAAGAGAATCACTGTCTGATGAACACTATTCCCGGTTCAAATAATAATTTTTTTGCACCGGTATTTTTACCGGATGGTGCCATCGTTACCAGATTTGAAGTATCATATTATGATGGCGATGCGACTTATAACGGCAATGCATATCTATACTGTATTGATAAGGGCAATGGTGCTACCTATACCATGGGCACTGTTAATACAGTTGACTGGCTGGGAATGCAACATGTATTTGATGAAACTATTGATTATGCTACCGTTGATAATCACGCCTTTAACTATGTGATATTAATGAGACTGAGATATAGTTCAAGCCAGGACCAAATGAGATTTTATGGTTCTGAGATCGAATATACAATTACCAAGCCGTTGCCGTAGATCGGAGTCCGTCTGATTAAGATTTTAAGAAATTGATATAAGAAAATATAATAAACATTAATAGTTGGGAGATGACTATGCGGGGAATTAAGTATTCAAAAGCACTTCTGATTTGTTTGGTAGTAGTGTTACTACTGGTCTCAACAGCAAGTGCCGTCGATTCACTTTTGATCAATTACCAAGGGCATCTATCAGGCAGTGACGGTACGCCGGTCACGCAAGATATCCAGATGACTTTTACTATCTATGACAATGGCGGTGTATCGTATTGGACTGAAACACATTCGTCGGTAGTGGTGACCAATGGCATGTTTAACGTCATCCTTGGTTCGCAGGCAATGTTGGAGAGTGCAGTCTTTTCTAATCCGGAGCTGTATCTCGGTATCAATGTCGGAACCACCCGCGAGGAGATTTTACCTCGAACGCTGTTGACCTCGGTTCCCGGGGCCGCCAGAGCTGATAAAGTGCAGGGTGATTTGGTGACCGAACCGGGAATAATGGAACTGCATCCACCTGATCCCTGTGTTCCACCCGATCCATGCAGTACATACCCGGCAATCGTTCTCTCTGCAGATGAAGTCAATACTAAATTACAATTACACCCGCCGGAACCCTGTGTCCCGCCAGAACCATGCGATCCTCTCGGCCCGGCTTTTGAGCTCGTTGCCGATGGTGAATTAAATGAACTTATTGTTTTTTCACCTCCGCCGGATGATAACAGACCGTCGATTAAATTAAAAGCCAACAACGAAAATAAAATTGATCTGTACTATCCTGATGTTGAAGCTGATGAAGGAGTCGTGCAGATAGGTGCATCTGCTGATAAGGGAGCGTTTTTAGAAGTTCATTCCAGTTATCCGCCGACATTAACACGAGTTATGATGGGTGGTTCAACAACTGATACCGGATTTGTTAGATTAATGGGCGGTCCTGATGAAATGGAATACAAATTGCTTGAATTGAACAGCCACACCAACACCGGTGGCTCAATAAAGTTTTTTGATCCGGAAAATATAGACGGCCGTGAATTATTGACCATCAATTGTTCACCACCTACCACTCGAAGTGAGAACGGATGGGGTATTTATGGTTTTAATCCCCAGCCGGAACCACCCGGTATTCCGGCTTTGGAAATTGGTATGGACTTTGATGGTCCTGCTTCGGAAAATTATTTTCGATTGAATAATCCATTGTCTGAATATCTGGATGAGCCGCTGATGGAAATGACGACTAATCAGATGCATGGGGCGCAGTTTAAAATTTTTGATTTATCACCCGCCGCTGGCGATGGAAGCAGAGAATTATTGTCTATGGGGAATAATGGGCCATCAGATGGAATTGGTATCTATGGATTTAATCCCCAGCCGGAACCACCCGGATTGATTGGTTTTGAAATAGAAACTCTTGCTGGAACCAGAGGCCCTGGCGGTGGCCGCATCGCCGTTTATGATACCGAGGATGCCAGCGTTGAATTATCGGGCGGATTGATGCAGGTCGGACATAAAGACGATGCCAATTATCCCATTGGATCAATGGAAGTCACATCTGTTACCAGTCAATTGACACTGGTTGCCGAATCCTCAGCGGGTGACCCTCCGGTTATCACAATGTTTGCAGGCCCCGATGGCGCCAAAGTGGGGATCGGCACAAATAGCCTGACCGAGGCGTTATGTGTTATCGGCAATATTGGTCTGACCGGGGATTTGGTCACGTTAACTGACACCAAATTAAAATCAAATATTCAACCAATAGATAATGCACTGGAAACAATTGAAGCATTAAATGGAGTTAGCTATGACTGGCGACAGGATGCTGACAGCAAACTAAGGTTAACAGACAGGCGCCAGATAGGTCTTTTGGCACATGAAGTTGAAGCGGTCCTGCCAGAGTTAGTTCACCATGATGCCGATGGTAATCGAATGGTGGCATATACCAAATTAACGGCCGTTTTGATCGAAGCAATAAAAGAACTCAAAGCGGAAAACGAATCGTTAAAAAGTCGATTGGAAATAATTGAAAAAGGTTTGAAGTAAATTGTTTTTCTGGTGGTAGACGAGGACATCTGTCGCCCACAAGAATATTTGTAGGGCAGTGTCCTCGACACCTGCCATTTTATTTCCGTCAGGAACCCTTTCCTGACGGCACGTTAGCATTGTGCCCGGTTAATTCTCAGATTGACCGGGTTTTTATTTATTTGCCTGCAGATTAATTCTTATATCCAAATCCAAACAGTATTATTGGTGAAGCATCCAGATCATACCCTTCAATAAAACCGGCCGATTTATACCCCAGTTCAAGAAATATAGAAACCGGATGTGGTGTATCATCAAAATCATAATGTCCCCTGATAGAAAAAGATGCACCAACACCATATCCTTTAAAAGTCGCATATTCCCGTCCGATATCCATTCCCGGTTGTTTCCAGATATTTAGATCGACATCAAGCGCATAATGCCCTTTTTCGTAAAAGTTTTGTACCAAAATTCCGAGTCCACCCCATGATTTAAAAAACTTCTGGTTGCCTAACCGCAGATCAACCAGGGCTATTTTGCCCTTGAATCTGAAATAATTTTCCAGATGATATTCCAGACCAAAAGGTGTAAAGGATACCCGTAAGGACGGTAAATAATCAAAGTTTTTTGTTTGTATCATCGGAACACCGGTAGTATTGTTGCCTCCCCAGAGATAGGTCTTATACACATTAAAAACTGAATATAGAAGAAACGGATTGGCCAGGTTAGCATAGTAATGCGCCTTCAAGTAATCGATGTCCATCTTATAATCATCGGGGTTGGTTATACCAACATTTTTATTCAACCATCTAATATACACGGCCGCATCATTGTTATCGGCGGTATCGCTGGTGGTTTCCTGAACATAATCTATTGCAATTCGAAATGATGCAAAATAGAGATTCGCCTCATGAAATAGAATCTCATCTTTCGCCATATAGCGGAGATTAAGTTTGCGATTTATGACCGATTGAACCTCAAAGCCACTCGTGATTATAGAGTTTAATTCGTCATAGGTTATTGTATTCAATTGAATTCTGGCTGTTGCATGACCACCGCCGTCGCCGTACGGTGGAGGGGCATCGAATCCATAATCTATATTTGTAATGTCAAACTCACGATAGCGGGCACCATGTCCATAAAACTCATGAGCAACTACCGTTGAAAAATGGGCTATTGGTACATCGTATAATATATATTTGGCCAAACGGAAGGATATTCCTCCTGCTTTAGCCAAAACAGTTTTTTCACTAAACCATTTACTTCTAATAAATTTATCAGATGCAACACCAATTCCATGATTTAACCCGATGATACTTTCGGCTCCACTTGTCATATTTAATCCGGGGCTGAAAGTAAGGGTTGTATATGTTCGAAGTGAAGGCTGATTATTTTTTCCATTGTTTATTTTCAGACTGTCGGATTCACTGGCAAAACCGGATGTCACAAGAATTGAAACTGCTATGATTAATTTTAATATGTTCATTCACCCTCCTATTTTGTGATGACATGACTCAACTATTATAATAAATCAATACTGGTATTAAAACTTAATTAAATTTGATTTTGATTCCCGAATTCTATTTCCTGGCCAGATGTTTTGAAATAGCATGAAAAAAGAAATTCTTATTCACTATCCCCTGATAACGTAGTTGTTTTAATAACTCAATTATTATCTCAGCTGTTATATCAGCGGTTTGTCCCAAAAGTGTATGCAATTCACAAATAAAATCATGAGTCAGGTTTTCTTCTTTATATTTAACCGATGGCAAAAATGTTTCAGGGCTGATACTGCCAACAACAAGATCGACAGCATCACTATATCTGAATACAATATCAATTTTATCTCGGAAGCCAAGTTTGATTGTCTGATAGAAGCGGGCAATAATTTTCAATATGTCTGCAATAACAATTGCCTGCACCTTTGGGTCAAAAATGTTTGGATAATTTTTTGATGATTCGGGAGTTATATTTCTAATGTAGAGTATCCCGGCTTCAGGTTTAAAAAGCGAGAATTTGGATTTGCAGGCGAAACAATCTGAGATTATTTGCTGAGCTTTTTTTAAATTTACCGGATCAATATTAGCTGATTTAATTACAGGCTTACAAAGAATTTCAAAATAGATATTTGCCGATTTCTTTTCAAATTGATTTTGCCTTTTAATCTCATTCCTTAGTGAATCCATTAAAACATATAATTGTTTATTGCCAATATTGACTTTGGATGAGGTTTTTTTAATACCCTGTTTTTCAGTGAGAGTTTTATTCTGCTCAGAGCCAAGCATCTGTCTGAGTTGACCCACCAATTTTCCCTGACCCTTGACAGCAAATTTCTGCAGGCATTTGTCTAAATCTTCTTTGCTTTTTTTATCCATTATGATTCGCCTATATATTTAAAATATTAAGATAAGGAAATATGATAGAATATGAAACATAATTAAACCAATTTGAATCAATAAGCGGTTCCATTCTGAAACAGTTTCATAATTTATTCATCTATTGTAGTTAGTACTTACTTAGTTCAATTGTTTATTGTATTCGCAATGGAAATTAAACATTTATAAGCTGTGAATATTTTATACAATTTATTTTTCCTTTATACAGATACCTAAAGCAACAGGCCAATAAGACGACTTAAAACCAAGTGGAACATCCAATAATTAATTGGGAAATATCACTCCGTTTTGACTTTGGTGATTGAGTTGGATATTCCATTAATGAGAAAAGGGCGAAAAAGTATATAAAAAATTATTTGAAGAGAAAAGTGGTATTAATGGCTAAGTCAGAGAAGATAATTGAAAAGATTGCCGCTGAATTAATAATGGTGGAGACCGATGATTTGCCGGGGTTAGCCAGTATTCATGAAGAGTTCATCAAATTAAATAAAAGTATGGGTGATAGCTCATTAATGATATCTAAGGCAATTAATGCCTGTGCTGATTTAGTTGAAAATATTGTCTTAAGTACCGTTGATGATAAGGAAAAAGCAAAAGAGATCATCAGTGAATCTGTCACATCGTTACAATTATTAATTCGAGATAAAAGAGATGAATCGGAAGTGAAATTCCCGGCGGGACTAGGGATAGACAAAGCAAATAGAGAAGAAACCATTCAGGTTGATTCATCAGAAGAAACACCTGATAATTCACAAGCTTCTGATGACAATGATGATACAAATGACAACGAGTCGTATATTATCGATCTCGCTGACGCCGATGCTGACCTGACTGCCGATTTTATCAATGAAGCTCGGGAGCATTGCACTACCGCCGAACAGATGCTTATGGATCTGGAAACAGGTGATGATAAGGATGATAAGATCAATGCCATTTTTAGAAGTTTTCATACTATCAAAGGAGCGGCTGGTTTTTTGGATCTCAAACCTATTATGGTTGTAGCTCATGAGTGCGAAACTCTTCTGGACCTGGGCCGGAAAGGAACCGTTAGTGTTGAAGGATCAATTGCAGATGTTGTTTTTGATTCAATTGATACCCTAAGACAGTTACTGCAGGGAGCAGAAGATGCACTTTCATCTGGTTCGAATTTTGATGGTGCCACTGTTGTTGCT
>JAAERC010001251.1 GCA_024230695.1 Candidatus Zixiibacteriota bacterium | reverse complement strand
TTTTTGGAATGATTGTTTTCTAATTGTAAAAGTGTATTATATGATATCTGTTTAAATCCATACTTATCTGATTGGGCCTTGAGATTTGTCAAAGATAGATTTTTCAATTCATAATAAATTGGGAGTGTCTGGATGTAGGTATAGAAATTTTCGACCTTAGAGACAATTTCTCCCATTATTTCTAATCGCCGGGAATCTTTTCTGAATAATAATTCATCGATTTTGGATTGAAGGATCCGATTGGATTTACCTCTTGTCCCGCCCAGATATAGTGGGAAATTAATCAGTCCGCCAAAATACCAATAATCCTTGCGGTCATTTATTCCCGGATCAAATTCGGTTCCATATGAATATCCGGCATGGAGGCTGATCTCGGGATAAAGTTTGCCTTTGTTTTGAGCCAATAAGTCGCGATAGATACCAATCGAATAATCATCTGATTTAAGGGACCGGGAATTGTTTATGCCATATTCAATAAAAAACTGCTCCACTCGATTTTGTGTTTTGGCATCGTTGGAAAAAACCTCAAATCCACGCATCAACCGGACCATGGCACTGTTATCGAAACCTGATCTATCCAGAATAAATTTGTTATCGGATGGTCGGTTCCAAAGGCTGTTTAAGATGACTCTTGAAATGTATAACTCATGTTTGGCGTCGATCAATTCAAGTTGAGCTCTTATCAATCGTTGTTTTATAAGTAATGAATAATCAATTTCGGTAAAGCCTAAGAGATATTCTATCTGGGCCATTTCATGAAATTTTCTGAGACGATTAACAATATCATTTAATACCGAAGTTTTGTCCTCATTCTCAATTATTGCAAGAAAGGTAATTGCGACT
>JAAERC010001250.1 GCA_024230695.1 Candidatus Zixiibacteriota bacterium | reverse complement strand
AGCGTACTTTCATTGGAAATATAAAAAATATCAAAATAAATCTATCCGGAAACATCAACCAATAGGCCGCCAGAATTCCATATATGGCGCCGGATGCACCAACTATTGGTGTGGTCATATTGTAGTTAAACATCAAAGATAAAATAGCGCCGCCCAATCCGCAATAAAGGTAATATTTAAAAAATCGTTTACTTCCCCAAGTGTTTTCTATTTCTGTCCCAAACATCCAGAGTGCAAACATATTAAAAACAATATGAAAGAACCCTCCATGCAGGAACATATAAGTTACTGGCTGGAAAAGCAGATTTGGAAAATCGCTAAAAAATAATGCCGGGGTTAAGCCTAAATATCTCGTTAATGAAAATGAAGATAAACTTTGAATTACAAAAAATATTCCATTTGCTATAATCAGATATTTTATTACTGGACTTAATGAACCGGGACCTATTCGAAATCCACCCATACCGCCAGTTCCACCCTGTTGTTTTTGATAATCCCTCATTAACCTACCTATCGGCACATCGTTGCTTCTGCTTAAACTACAAAATAAAAAGGTTTAGTTCTGTAAACTCTGTTCACTTTTTATACAATCAGAAGCTTCATTTTTTCGAAGAACTTTTAGAAATTTTATCATGGTCAACCTCCGACGGAGATTGGCTATTCTGGCTATAATTAACACTTCATGTATTAATCCCATATTTGGGAAAAACTACTCTGGTTAAGACAAGCCATATTATTAGAAAAAGGCCAACTAACAATATATCATACAGATCCATTGGGATACCCCTATTTTCTAAATAACACAAATACTACAAAAAAATATCTGCCGCCAAAGTCTATTTGACGGCAGTTGGAAAATTATAACTTATAATATCTTTGACACTTTATCGATTAATTGCGCTTTTGGTAATGCCCCTATAACCTGATCTACAAGTTCTCCGTTTTTGAAAAAGAAAAGGGCCGGTATCGACATCACTTTATACTGTCCGGCGATCTTGGAATGGGTATCAACATCAACTTTGGCGATTTTAATTTTACCATCGTATTCGTTGGCAATCTCTTCTAATATCGGGGCGATCATTTTACATGGACCACACCAGGGAGCCCAAAAGTCAACTACAACCGGAGTTTCAGACTTTAAGACTTCCTGCTCAAAACTATCATCAGTTACTTCGACCGGTTTGCTCATTTCAAATCTCCTGAATTTGTATTAAACTATTACACGATATAAACAAAGGATTCCCTATAATGTTCCCATTTGTTTATACATATTATTTCCATCTCAATTTTATATTAAGCAATTATTTCTTTTTTATGAAGTGAATAATTACTTTTTACCTGATCAACGAAAGCCTCCAATTTTGTTTCCTCGCCTGTATCCTGTAGTCCCTCATAACTGATATTAAGCCAGGGAACATTTCCCAAATCACCGGCAACTTTGGACGACAACGAACTCACAATTGTTCCCGGCATACAATTAAAAGGCATGCAGTTTACAATACCCGAAGCACCTTTTCCAACAAAATCAATCGCCTTACCAATTGAAAGGGCCGCCTCTCCCCTGACTTCTACTGGCAGATACGGCTGAGCATTTTTTAGTACTTTCTCAATCGGTATCTCATCATCTATTGGAAAATATTTTGCAAATCGTTTTGAGATATTATGTTCATCGCGATGTTGAATAAACGCCTGAATCACCGAACCGAGCACGCCTTTTATACGCCGGTAATTAATGGAATCAAGCTTATAAGTCAGCGTCGTATAATTTATCCATTCAGTAAAAATAGCTATTCTGACTTCACATCCAAGAGCCTCCAGCTTTTCTATCAGGTAGTTATTTGAATAACTATTATTCCTTAGATATATTTCACCAACCAGTCCGATTATTGGTTTATCAGAAAACCTTAATGGAATATTATTGAATGAATTGCCAGCTTCCTCTGCCAATTCTTGAATACTCTTATGTTCCACAATTACATCTTCGACCTTATGTAAGTATTTTTTGTATATTAAGTCTGCTTGCCCCTTTTCAACCTCATACGGTCTGGTTTTCAAAAGCGCCTTAATAAGACAATCAACAAATACCGAGCCTTTCCATGCTACCCGGCGAAAATCGGTTTTTGCCAAATCAAAGTCACCATATGAAGTTCCTGAATTGGGAGAATATATTGGAATATCTTTATGCCCTAATTCATCAAGAATAACGCGGTGCAGTTGGCTGTATTGCCCAAACCGGCAGGGACCATTGGCACCAGGCATAAAGAACACCGCTTTCTCAGAATCAAATCCTTTTGAATTTATCTGACGAATCATATCACCGGTAGTAACGACACATGGAAAACATTCTTTGCCTGAGGTAAATTTCTTACCATAATATAGACTTTGATCATCAGGGTCATCCATGACAACCGCGTTCATTCCACATCTTTCAAATGATGCCCTAACGGCGTAGGCATGATCACACATTTTGGGGATATACAATATTTTTCCATCAGATTTGAATCGTTGTTTGACCGGAGAATAGTCGGTAATTGGCGGTTTATGGTTATAAAATCGCAGTGAATCCATAAAGGCCTCAAGTCTTGTTATCATCCCGGCATCGGCCGAATGTTCATCAAGCTCAAGTTGTAAATAAGGCTTTCCGATCATACTTCGTCTGAAAAAATGTGATATAAATGAATCGGGGCCGCATCCAAAAGAAGTCAAAAACAGGCCATATAAATTTGGGTGATTACGAATTATATTTGCGGCAGATAGAATTTTTCTTCCATAAAGCCAATACATTGAAGATAAGTCATCGGTTAGAATATCAAGCGAAAGAAAATCTATATGGATAACCTTTATTCCCATCTTTCTGGCTTTTTGCGGAATATTTAATGAGAGGCGGCGATCAAAACCATTGTAAGGACGGCTCACAACAACCAAGCATTTTTCGTCATCTTTCAGATCGTCCAAAAACTCTTTTCCAGTCTTAAGCAAATTATTTCGAAATAGATTATATGCCTTAAATCCCTTTTCAATAGCAGTTTCCATTTCAGTAAAAGATACATCTAATACTTTAGATAAATGACGCAATTGCTTGTGCATCACCTTACTATGTTGTTGCAGGTGAATTGGGTCACCTATAAACTTAACTCCCAGATCCTCAAAATTAAAACGAGCTTTTACCGAACTGGAAATAGATTGGACATACAAACAAATAGAACTGCCTTCTTCAGGGCTGTCCCCTTCGGTAAAACGAGTAAGGCTTGGCAGGAAAATCATATCAACATTTTTGTTTATTAAATTTTCTATATGACCATAGACCAATTTAATTGGAAAACAGGTTTCAGCCGAAAACTTTTCAAGAGCAGATTCCACAATCTCCTGATTAGAAATATCGCTGTTAATAACTTTAAATCCAAGAGACTCAAACAACGCTCTCCAAAAAGGATAGTGCTCAAAAAAATGAAGGATCCTCGGGAAACCGACTCTGCCTCTGGTAAGTTTATTGGAATCAATATCAATATATCGCTTCAACAAATATTGTTGTCTGATTTTGAAGTAATCAGGAACCTCAATAACTTCTGATTTTTTTTTAATATCATATTTTTCGCAACGACTGCCATAATAAAGCGGCTCCTCATTTTCAAGTTCCACTTTTCTGATTTCGCATTGGTTATCGCAATCATCACAAACAAATGTATCAATTGAATATTTTCTTGTGGATAAATCAAAACCTCTAAAATTAGTTTTCTTGCTCGAATCCTCCTCAATTGCCAGAAGGGCCGCGCCAATAGCACCGGTAATATCATGATGTGGCGGAACAGTTATT
>JAAERC010001249.1 GCA_024230695.1 Candidatus Zixiibacteriota bacterium | reverse complement strand
CTTTTGGATAGAGCCATTGAAGAACATGATAAGGAAATCGCTCAGGAAAGACGCGCGTTGGTATCAAGCGGAGATCGTTCAGCCAAGATCCGTACTTATAATTTTCCTCAATCAAGAGTTACCGATCATCGGATTGGCTTGACCCTGCACCGTCTCGATGCAATTTTAGAAGGTGATTTAAATGATATTATCACTGCTCTAAAAAAGCATGAACAAGAGAAAAAACTCGAATCGGCCAGTAAACTGGGATAATCTACGATTCTTATTATAGCCGCACCAATAATTAAAATATTGGAGTTACTATAATAAGGTAAACTGTTTTCTACACTTCTTCGGTGTTATTATCCTCGCTTGGCATCAATAATGTCATTGACAATTCACCAAAAGCCCGTATATTTTATTAGGCTTGAGAGGGATATAAAATGAGGGACTATTTATGTTTAGTTCATTGGTCAATCTCAGTAAAATCCTTTTTATTTTTATTTCTATAATAATTTTATTTTTAATCGACCATAGTAATATATCGGCTCAGAACAGAGAAGGTATTCCCGGACCCACTCTTATATATCCGCCCCAATATGGTCCTCATCTTACTCCCCCTATAACAATGAGTTGGGAAAATATTCAACATGCTACAAAATACCAACTACAAATTAGTCGGGAGGACCCGGAGTTTACATCTCCTGAAATAGATACAGTGACAATATATCCCGGATATACAATTGATACTTTATTCGGCGCACATTATAATTTTTATTACTGGCATGTTCGTGCCCAATTGAACACATCCGAATGGACAGATTGGAGTGAGACCTGGCGTTTTCTGTCTTTTTGTCTTGTTGATGGGCCTAGAATGCTGAAACCTCCCAATGAAATTATTTTTCAATCGGAAATTATTACGCTGGAATGGCAAGGTTGTCTTGGCAGTTTTGGTTATGATATTTGGATAGACGACGATCCAGTATTCGGTAGTCCCGATTTCAGACTTGAAAGCATCGATCCTTTTTTGGACGTATTTTTCTTATTACCGAGTAAAACTTATTATTGGAAAGTTCGTTCGTGGCATGAATGTGCTGCTCGGTGGAGCGATGTCTGGAGTTTTACTACTTGTACGCCATTTCCTCCCCCAGAACCCCTAAATCCACCTAATGGTGCAATTGACGTTAGTATTCCCGTTGAACTAACTTGGAATGAATCTCCGTACTCAATTGATTTTCAATTACAAATGTCAACGACTCCGGAATTTATCGATCCGCTCTTTGATACTATAATAAGCGGACAGTATCATTCGATTGCCCAATTGGAAGAAGGAATAATATATTACTGGCGATTGCACTTATTGACCGATGATCCCTGCGGATATGAAAACTGGAGTCAAGTTAAACATTTCACCACTGATATTCCATTTATTTGCGGTGATACAGATCATGATGATTTGATTACTATCCTTGATATTGTTTTTATAATAAATTACAAATATAAATCTGGCCCTGAATCTTATCCTCCAGAATCGGCGGATGTTAATTTTGACTCAGAGATAAATATCATGGATATAGTTTATCTTATAAACTATATTTATAAATTAGGATCGGAACCGGTTTGCCAATAGTAAATATTTAACAAAACTCCTCAATTTAATTATATTTCGGGAAATACAATACTTTATCTTATTAATGCAAAGCGTAAATATGGCCATCCCAACTGGAAAAATAAACGACTCCGTTTAAAACAACCGGAGCTGACATCATTCCCTGGTGAGACTCAAATGACCATAATTTCTCACCCGTTTTGGCATCAATGGCATACAAATAACCACTAAAGGTACCATAATAGATAACCCCATCGGCTACCGCCGGCGATGAGATCGAGGGATGCCCATCTGCCTTAAATTTCCATTTCTCCTTGCCGGAAATGGCATCAACGGCATAACAAAAACCATCCTTACTGGTGAAATAAACAACATCATCAGAGACCGCAGGAGAGCTTTGCACTCTGTTTTTTGTCCTAAACCTCCATTTTAGATCACCCGAGCCAGCATCTATAGCATAAAGTGCTCCATCCCGGCATCCTAAATATACTGTACCATTCAAAACAGATGGAGAGCTCATTATTGGACCTCCAACGATGTAGCTCCATTTATCTTTTGCGGTTTTCGAATCTATGGCATGAACAACGCCATCACTACCGCCATAATACAAAACACCATCGCTCAAAGCAGGAGAAGAATATATTTTGCCATAACTTCCTTTTCTCCAAACCCTCTCGCCGGATATCAAATTAAATGCATAAAGGAAATAATCCTCGCTACCAAAATAAACGATAGAATCAGATATAATTGGTGATGACCCGATCTTATCACCTGCTAAAAATCGCCATCGTTCTACCCCGGTTTTGGCATCAAGAGCATAAAAAACAGAATCTTCACTGCCAAAACAAACAACGCCAAGACCTACCGCGGGTGAAGAAATAATATTTTTTGACGTTTTGAATTCCCATAGTTTATTGCCAGAAACCATATCAACGGCATAAAATGTACCACCACCCGATCCGAAATATATCACACTGTCCTGTATTGCCGGAGATGATTGACTTGCTCTTTTCCAGGTGGTAGCAAATTTCCACTTAACGCCATTTAGTTTTCTTACCCCGGTTGTATTAAAAACGCCTGAATGATTACTATCACCACGATACATCGATGAATTTATTGAGGTGTTTGCTGATTTCAATACCTGTCCGGAAACTGAAGTCGAAAATATAAATATCGCCAATAACAATATTATCAATACTTTATAAAAAAACACTTTATTCTCCTATTTTACCAATCGTAAAACTTATATTACTTATACAATAAAGTAGCAATATTTCTCCCCTACGGCAAGCAACATGTACGATAGAAATTTATTAAATTTTAGAGATCTAAATCGGTTTCTTATTTCAAAAGAATCATTTTTCTGCTTTTTATAGAATCGCCGGTTTTCAATTGATAGAAATAAATACCGGATGCCACTTCAATACCATAAGAATCCGTCCCTGCCCAACTGATCTTATGTAATCCTGTGCCCAAGCGCTTGTCAATTAGAGTAATGACTTTCTGGCCGGCAATATTATAAATACTTAATACTATATCATCAGATTTTTCCAAATAGAACTGAATATTAGTAGTTGGATTAAACGGATTTGGATAATTCTGAAATAACTCAAATTCAGATGGTAAAGCAATTTCCATAGGTATATCGGTTGGTTGCTTATTAACAAGTAATGAAATATCATCGGAACCTTCATTAACGATCATCAAATCAGGAATATCATCGCCAGTGAAGTCACATATAATAATTGCCGCAGGTTTATCACCGACCGGATAGGTAATTGGAACCTCAAAATTGCCATCACCCATATTAAACATTATTGAGATATCATCGGTGTTTTTGTTTGTGACAACTAAATCAATATCACCATCACCATCTAAATCGTTACCATAAACAGATGAAGGCACCCTACCTACAGAATAAATGGAATGCGATGGGAAATATCCATCCCCGTTATTGTTGAGAATAACCAAATTATTTGAACCTGAATTTACAACGGCCAAATCTAAATCGCCGTCAATATCAAAATCACCACAATAAAGTGAGTTTGGAAGTTCATCGACCTCGGTAGTATTAATCGATCCAAAAGATCCATCTCCAGTATTTGGTAAGACACCTATCAAATCGTTATAATAGTCAGCAAATATTAAATCAATTGCACCATCGTTATTAACATCATCGGCCCTAATTGAAAATATTGAACTGAGGTACAAATATTTTACAGGTTCGGCAAATGTCCCATCGCCGATATTTTCAAGAATCGAGACGTAAGTGGCAATACTTCCATTAAGATGTCCGACGGCCAAGTCAATATCTCCATCGCAATCAAAATCGGCACTTGTCAGGCTGAAAGGAGATTCATGCACCGAATCTTTTAATTGCTCAGAAAAACTTCCATCACCATTATTAAGTAGTACAGTAATAGTACCAAAAGCAGTGCCAGTCAGCCGATTGACAATGGCCAGATCAGGATAACTATCGCCATCCAAATCGGCGGCAATAATTGATGTCGGATCTTTATCAACACTGATTTCAAGCGGCGATTCAAAGGTCCCATCACCGCTATTAAGCCTTACAAAAATATTATCTGAAATAAAATTGGCGACCGCAAAGTCATTATAACCATCTTTGTCAAAATCGGCGGCACAGATCGAGTATGGGAAATCACCGGCGGGAATCGTTTCGGACTGATCGATAAAAACTCCCGGACCGTTAGCCTGAGAAATAGTAAAGACCCAGGCAAATGTCG
>JAAERC010001248.1 GCA_024230695.1 Candidatus Zixiibacteriota bacterium | reverse complement strand
TGTTATTCAGAAATAAAATATACGATTTGTTATTTTTCATATTTCAATGTTTCACTTATTAAATATTATTCAGTTATATAAGCCCCAATAAAACAAACAAAAAGTAAAATAATCACCGAACTAATCAGCCACTGGAGACCAATAAGCGGTAACAAAATAGTAATAGTAAACAATGCTCCAATTGCCGAGCCGGTAATCTCAAAGGCATACCCGGTCCCGCGATTGACTCCTGGGCGACCATAGTAATATCGATATGTGGCCGCCACAAAAAGTCCACCACCAGCCAAAGCTACCGTAAACAAAAACAGAAGATGATAATAAATCAAAATTGCTGGCGGGATCTGCAAATAGGTAAACTTGAATAGTAGCATTGATGTTAATAATAAAAACAATGAAGGATATTCTAACCTTTCAGTTTTGGATTTGATCGCTATATATGTCCCCAGTGATAAACCAAACATGAAGGTGCCGATTAACAAACCAATCTCTGAATAAAGCGAACCTGCTGAAGATTGATATACATAAAACGTTATTAATTCTGCCGTCAATGTTGTCAGTCCGGCAGTAAAATATAAAAATAATCCAAATTTTCTTCGTTTATTTATTTTCTTATGCCCAAATACGAAAACAGTAAACATAAGTGTGATTATAAAAATAATAATTAATGACGGATATATTGTTTTAAAGATAAAATTAGTAATAACACTATCTGTTTTATTAAGTTTTGAGTTCAATAATAATTGTTCATATATCAATTTTGGATATTTTAGGTTATTGATTTCAACAGAACTATCTAAAGTATTATACAGGTTTAATATTTTAGATTGGCCAAGGCGGTCTTTTAAATAATTTTCATTGATGAATTGTGGTTTGTATTCAATACAGGCTGTTTCTGTGATATTATTTATACGATTGATAATTGATTCATATGACAAATCAAACAATGGCTCATTTGACATAAAAAACAAAGTCGAAGTCCCGGGCCAAATGTTAACATATTTATAAGAATATTTGGTTGTACTATATATTGTCGAGAGGATATCTTTTTTTTGCTTTGAAATAAATCGGTCAGTATCATAAGATGTCGGGATATAAAGTATTCCTTCAGGTGTAAGTATTCTTTTGCTTAACCGAAGAAACCGCTCCGAGTAATATCTTCCGGTTTTGTAATTATCCGGCCGGCCAGCTAATATAATGATAATATCATATTTGGTTATAATATCCATATTATTAAAATAGGTCAAAGGATCATCAATAATAAAATTAACGTTTTGATTTGATTTTATCTTTTTATTTAATGCTATTCCCAGTGATTGTCGGGGGTCAATTGATGTTATAGTTATTTCCGGGAATATGTCGGATAATTGAGATATCCCAAATTCTGTTCGTCCAATAACCAATATATTTTTTGCCTCAGGTTTGTAGATCAAAGGCGGGATCAATATATTTTCTATTGTCTCAATATCAGGATAATTTGCCTCTATTTTATTGTCTGTTAATAATACAAATGTATCATCTCGGCTGAGCAAAGACTGAAAACCGTAATGTGTTTCAAATAAATTCTCGATTTTATATGGATGATATTTCACCTCACTAAGAACTATATCTAACACCGGAGTTGTAAACTTTATACCAATTAGTAGCAAAAATGAAATAATGGCTGTTATATAAACCAACCGGCCGTGTAATGGTATTAGACCGAATAGTACAACTATAACACCCAGCCCCAACGCCATACCCAGATTAGAGAACACCGGGCCAACCAGTGTTGTTATTGCTATTCCGCCAATAAAGGCACCTAATCCCTCAAATAGATAAACGCTGTTTATCGATGCGGAGGGACGGAACCCTTCACGACTCACAGATGAAAATAGTATCCCTGAAATAAAACCGGTCGGGAAAGTTAATGCAATAGAAATTAATGCCGCCAGACCAAATGGTACAACTTCGCCTATTGTGAAATGAAACCATACCGGGGACAGCCGAATCGCAATTATTGAGAGGGGTAGTAAAACCGCTCCCAGAATAAACAGTAAATTTGTTTTTATCGGTTTTTTTTCCCCCCCGCCCAGATATGAACCCAGCGCAACCGCAATCATCAATCCAAAAAGAGCAGTTCCGATAAATAGTTCATCGCCGTTAAAATCGGCAATAAGCTCACGAAGAAGAAGGACCTGTCCGCCTACTGAGAAGAAGCCGAGTAGAAATGCCTTCTTATCCATTAGAATAAACCTGGTATTTCTCGATCGCATTTTTGACAGAGATTGCCATTCATATTGTTTTGATAAATATTGTATCCCCGACGTTCAATTAATATCTCTTCGCAACCAGGGCAAAAGGTAGATTCAGCTTTGTGTCCAGGTAGATTACCAAGATAAACATATTCCAAACCTTCGGCCTTTGAAATATCATATGCTCTCTGAAGGGTTTTTTCCGGAGTTATTGGTAGATTTTTTAGTAAGTATTGCGGGTGGAATCTCGAAAAATGAATCGGCGTGTCAACTCCAAGATACTTTTTTATCCATCTAGCCAGCTCTTTGAATTCATTTTCGCTGTCATTTAAAGTTGGAACAACGAGAAATACGATCTCCAGCCAGACACCGGATTTTTTAATTTGTATTAGTCTATCAAGAACCGGATTCAGATCGCCTTTTACAATATTTTTATAATAATCCTCTTTTATTGATTTTAAATCAACTTTGATTGCATCGAGATGAGGCAATAAATCGGCAAGTGGTTTTTCCTCAATATAACCGTTTGAGATCATCACAGAATTTACTGACTTTTCGTGCCCAAGTTCAGCAATATCATACATATACTCATAAAATATTACCGGCTCAGAATAAGTATATGCAATCACTGGAACTTTTTGCTGACGCGCGATATCAATAATATTCTTGGGTGGCATATCTATATTATTAGTCTGCTCTGGACGACTTTGAGAAATATCCCAGTTCTGGCAGAATTTGCAGTTGACATTACACCCGGCTGTCGCAAGCGATAATGCATTTGTTCCGGGATAAAAATGGAATAGTGGTTTTTTTTCGATCGGGTCAATATTGATAGCACAGGGGAGACCATAAATCAATGTATAGTAGATGTCATTTCTGTTTTCTCTGACGCCACAAAATCCTCGTTCCATATCGGTGATATAACAATGCCTGGGGCAGAGATTACACTCAATGCCACCGGTTTCCAGTTTTTTATAATAACGTGCTTCTACTGATGATAGCTCTTTAGCATAATTAAAAGCGCAGGCGTTTTGGATGCCCCCAATAAATTCCGGTAATAATCCGGTTTGTGGAGTTAACATCACTGCTGTTCCACACCCAAGGCATTTTAGAAAGCTTCTTCTTTTGATACTTTTATTCATATAAGCTTGCCCTCTGATTGATTGCCATTATCATCAATATCAATAACTTTAAGGTCAATTAGTTTTTTATCTGCTATTCCCAAATCGCGTTGTTCGGCGGACAAAAGATATTTTACTTCTCTTTTATTCTGTTTCAGAGTCGGTAGTTTGTTTTGTTTACGCAAATGTTCCAATATCTCAAGACCGATTGCATCGGCCGCGACCGGATCGTCTGATATTATCAATCCGTTATAAAAGCTCAGATAACGACTGTCATACCCCGGCCCGCCGTTATACTGAACTCGAATAGCATCGATAATGGAAAACCGATTTTTAAGTTTAATCGGTTCCAGATTAGAAATATCGGCGGTAAACGGATCACAATTATTGTCATGAAATTTATTTGGATTATTGATTGCACCATACATGTTTTTTAAACCTGCGGATAGCCCGGCAATAGAATGATCTTTCAAAATAGGTAGATTGATGTTGAAATCGATTAAATCTGTCAAGACACGACTGACAAGACTATCCACTTCGCCGGCCGAATAAAATTCGTGACTATAACCAATGTTATTGGTATCAGTTCCCAGGCACCTTGGGCCAAATGATGAGGCATTAAGTTCAAATCCGGCCTGCTCAAGTTCACGATTGGTACGTTCCCAAATTATAATATCATTTTGCTCAATACCGGCATTTATCAATATAATTGATAATCCCTCAGTAAGAGCTTTGGGGGTTGAGTTTAGTTTTCCAGTCAGGCAGTTAACTTTCATACCAACAACACCCGATGGAATAAATTTTCTGATAGATTCGGCTATATTTTGCTTACCTGCCAGTGTTTTCAGGCCGATTTCAAGCAAAAGTTGATATTTCTCCGAGGAAAGTTGTTTCCCTTTGTTTTTACCCGAATATTTTATAACACAAACTGAACCCATATTTAAATATATACTATGATTAAAGCCTTTTGTGCTAATACTTTTTTCTTGACCGTTTGTCAAAACAGTTGTATCCTGCCGTCTATGAAAAAGAGAATATTGATATATCTGTTGTTGGGGATAACTGCGTTTGTCGCAATGTCTTCTCCTCTTGTTTTTGGAGCCACAAGAGAACCGGCTGTCGCCGGGGCGTTTTATCCGGCTGATTCTGTCGAATTGGCAAATTTAGTAAAAGGTCATCTTGATAATATCGAGAATCCAACCAAAATAGACGGCCAGCTTTTGGCTCTTATCGTACCTCATGCCGGACTGATTTATTCCGGTCAAGTCGCTACCTATGGCTACAAACTTCTTGAAAACTCAGGAATTGATAAAGTCATTCTTTGTGGGCCGTCACATCGTTATAATTTTTCGGGACTTTCAGTTTACGGTCCGTTTATAGATTGGAAAACACCTCTGGGATCCATAAAATGCAACAATTCAATCTGCGACAAATTGATTAGTTTTGACAAAGATATTGAAGTTGTCCGGCAGGCTCATCAGCAGGAACATTCGCTCGAAGTGCAATTGCCATATCTTCAGACAGTATTGGGCAATTTTGAATTAATACCAATTAGTATGGGGGAGCAGGATAAATCAACCAATCACCTCTTGTCAAAAGCCCTGGAAATAATTGATACCGAAAAAAATACAATAATGATTGCATCCTCAGACTGGCAACATTTTCGATCAGCGTCAGAGGGTTGGAAACTCGATTCTCTTGGACTGGCATGTATTGAGAATATGGAAATAGACAAATTGGAGTTACTCCTTGAATCGCGGCAGGTTGAGATGTGTGGCGGCGGTCCGGCTATTGGCGTAATAAGAGCGGCGATTTCAAAAGGAGCCAATAAGGTTAAACTACTAAAATATGGTGATTCGGGCGACATCACAGGTGATAAAAGCAATGTTGTTGGTTATGCCGCAATTGCAATTTATAAATCAGAGGATAAGCTGATTAAGACTGAGAAGATCAAAAAGACAAAATCGAAAGTCAAACAGGCAACAAAAGAATTGCCAAAACAGTTTAAGTTAACCCAACCTGAAAAAGAAGAGCTTTTGCAGATTGCCCGTAAATCAATTGAAGATTATTTGGTCGACAGTTATTCAATCGATTTTGATGTTTCAGATAACCTTAAAAAATTCGGCGCCGCTTTTGTTACTTTGGAAAAAGATGGACAATTAAGAGGTTGTATCGGGAACACCAGTGCCGTAGAGGAATTGTATAAAACAGTTTCGAGTTGTGCTGTCAAGGCGGCCATGTTTGATCCTCGATTTCCACCTTTAGAACCGGCCGAAATAAATCAGATCCATATTGAAATATCGGTGATGTCACCAATGCAGTTGGTTGATTCATTCGATGAAATTGTGATCGGTCGTGATGGTTTAATGATATTTAAGGGTAAGAATCGCGGATTGCTTTTACCACAAGTTGCCACTGATTACGGCTGGAACCGAACCGAGTTTTTAGAACAGATCTGTCGCAAGGCGGGATTGTATAAAAATGCTTATTTAGACGATGATGCCGTAATATATAAATTTCAGGCCGTCATTTTTGGAGAATAACCGGTGTAACTTGACAACTCCGATAGAGTTGATTATGATATTAAGTTATTTTAAAATGGAGAGTTAGCAGTGATTCATGGTGTAGTATTGGCG
>JAAERC010001247.1 GCA_024230695.1 Candidatus Zixiibacteriota bacterium | reverse complement strand
TTTGCCAGTCGCTTGAAGCGCCTCTTTGGCAACGGATGATATCTTTTCGGAGTCGGCCGACAGGACGGCAATATCCCGTAAGATCTCAAACTGCCTAATTACTTTATTTTCATCATATTCGCGATACATTTTTTTCCTCAGAATTATGATCACGCAAAATGTGTGCCTTTGATGTTGAGAATATTCAGTTTTAATGCCAAAATTAGTTTTTTTGTAACTGTTTGTGGTTTTTTGGGATACATCAACCAAGCCGAAGTGATTCTAATTTCTCAATATCTTTATATAACAAACTGCAATTGATTTCATAATTATGATATTTTTTCATAATCTCTTGATGACATTGTCTTGACATTGAATAGTTTTGGTCTTAAATTCGATTTTTCGCATATTTGGCTTCTTTGGCTGTTTAGACAAGAAGGACAATGCTGATATGATAAACGATAAGTGTGGCGTATTTGGAATTTTCGGTTCACCACGAGCCGCTCAACTGACCTATTTTGGTCTATATTCATTACAGCATCGCGGCCAGGAATCGGCCGGAATTGTTACCGGCGGTAATGGTAAGGTCCATATATATAAAGGGATGGGCAAGGTCCATGATGTATTTTCTGACAAACATTTTATTGATAGACTAAAAGGTCGTCATGCTATCGGGCATACCCGCTATTCGACCACCGGGGCATCATCATTGACAAACATCCAGCCATTACTTATTACCAACCGCAGTCAACGATTAGCGGTCGGACATAATGGCAACCTGACAAATTCATTAGACCTGAGACAAAAACTGGAGAAATCCGGTTCGATATTTCAGACAACATCTGATACCGAATTGTTTTTGCATCTTGCCGCTCTATCCAAAAAACGAGGATGGCACAATAGGATTTGCGAAGCCGTTTTGCCTGTTAAAGGATCATATTCTCTCGTGTTTTTAACCGATGAGTCTATTATTGCCGCTCGTGATCCACTTGGGTTCCGTCCATTATGTCTAGGAAAGTATAACGGCAATTATGTGGTAGCATCGGAGACCTGTGCTTTTGATATTATTGGAGCCAAATATATCCGGGATATTGAACCGGGTGAGGTTTTGGAAATATCTAAAGCCGGTCTTAAATCGAAATTCCCGTTTAAGAAATCTAAAACACCAAAACATGCATTCTGTATTTTTGAATATATCTATTTTGCCCGACCCGATTCGATCGTGTTTGGCGAAAATGTTGATAAGATCCGTCGTCGTTTGGGGCGTCAATTGGCAAGGGAACATCCTGTCGAGGCTGATATTGTTTTTGGTATTCCTGATTCGGCCAATACCGCCACACTCGGTTATTCGGAAGCATCTGGCATAAGGTTTGAGATCGGGCTTATCCGAAACCATTATGTTGGACGTACCTTTATCGACCCAGATCAGAAGATCCGCGACCTTGATGTTAAGGTGAAATTTAATCCGGTCAAAGGTGTTTTGAAAGGTCGACGAGTTGTGGTCGTCGATGATTCTATCGTACGCGGGACGACCTCGAAAAAACTGGTTAAGCTTATTCGCTCGGCCGGAGCCAAAGAGATTCATTTACGAATATCTTCCCCGCCAATTGTTTCACCATGCTTTTTTGGGATTGATATGCCGACTCGTGAGGAGTTGATTGCCTCATCGAAGAGTATCAAACAAATCGAAAAGGAACTTGATGTTGACTCGCTTGGATATTTATCTATTGAAGGGATGTTGGCGATGCCATCACTGCCGAACAACAGTTTTTGCGCCAGTTGTTTCTC
>JAAERC010001246.1 GCA_024230695.1 Candidatus Zixiibacteriota bacterium | reverse complement strand
TATAATTACTCCAGTTATAACCGCAGAAACATATAATTCTGTTTTGAATATCAGATAGATAAATAATAATATCAGTGCGATCAGGGATAAAATTCTAACAATACAGTTAATTCGAAAACTTTTATAAATCATACTTCTGCATTCTTCTGTAAAGAGAAGTCCTTGTCAACCCCAGCTCATCGGCAGTATGCGATATATTACCATCATATTTTTTGAGAACTTTTTCTATAACGGTTTTCTCTATATCTTCAAGATTATAACTATCAAATGCAAGAGAATCAGGCTTGACGACATTACCAGAAAAGAAAAAATCTTCAGGCCGTAAATTATTCGATTCACTCATGATGACGGCTCGTTCAATAGCATGCTGAAGTTCTCTGACATTTCCGGGCCATTGATATTTTTTTAGTCGTTTTATTGCGGCGGCGCTGAGTGATTTTAGAACCTTGTTGTATTTGCGACAGTATATTTCAAGAAAATGTTCAGCAAGCAATATTATATCATCTGATCTTTCCCGTAGAGCCGGAAGCTTTATTTCTACGGTATTTATCCGATACATAAGATCCTGCCGAAAATCATTGGATTCGACCATCTTTATAAGTGACATATTGCTGGCACAAAC
>JAAERC010001245.1 GCA_024230695.1 Candidatus Zixiibacteriota bacterium | reverse complement strand
TTATATAGGCATCACCTCACTTCCATTTGAAAAAATTAATTAATGAACTATGGGGACTAGCTAAGGTTTGAAAGGTGCCAGCCCAGTGAAAATCTGAATGCAGAATTGCCTCAGATCCTTTATATTCCAATCTGTGTAGTTTTATTTTTGTCATTTCAAACGCATTTTTAGCCAAAGCTATTTGTGAATATTCCCGGTTGATTAATCATTTCTGTTTTCCTATCCTTCAACTGCGATGTAACAAAATCTGTAGAATACACTGACTATTTGGTCAGTACGGCATATGAGATACTAAATTCCATAATTTAATTTGTTTTCCAAATTAGGAGTTTCCCTCAGTGTGCCAACGTGAGTATAATATATTATCATTTCTTTTTACACAATAGGGATATGCCCCCATTTTATTACGGAATTATAACTATTTTTGTGGATAGGAATTATAATCTTCATGCAAGATTAACTATTCCTTCCTCAATAGCCATTCTAATTAAACCCGCGATATTCGAACATTTTAATTTTGACATCAAATGATATCGGTGGTGCTCCACCGTTTTCGGACTTATATTCATTTTTTTTGCGATTTCCTTACCAGTAAACCCCTCAACAACCAGTTGCAGGACTTCCTTTTCCCTGGGTGATAATGCGTCTATAGATGATTGCGAGGAAATACCGCCTATAAAGGAGGTATATTCAGAAATTATTTTTTGATTAATTTCCTCGCAAAAATAGAATCCACCCCTATAAACTTTATCGATAGCAGTGAAAAGTTCATCCGCCCCAATACTTTTTAGCAAATATCCTGATATATTCTGTTTTAAAGCACTGCTGATGTGTTTGTTCAGGTTATGCATGGTAATAATAATTATTTTGCATGATGGACATACTTGTTTCAATCGTCCGATAGCTTCAATACCATTTAATTCGGGCATAGAAATGTCAAGGAGGATAATATCCGGTTGAACTTTTTCTGCAATTTCGATTGCCTTGCGACCATTGCAGGCTTCACCAACAATTGAGAAACTATTGTTTTTGTTGAGTAACTCAATCAATCCCCGCCTTAGCAGGTCATGATCATCAACAACTAAAATTTCTATTTTTCCCATTACCGTCCTCCTGATTTATTAAAACTTTGCATGTAACAGAAGTCCCCCAGTCGATTTTTGATTCTATATTGAATGTACCACCTATCATCAAGGCACGTTCTCTCATATTATTAATACCGAAGTTTTGAACACGACTGTTTTGGGCTGTACTATTTATATCAAAACCCAGACCATTGTCTGTAATAGAAAGGGTTAGAATGTTATTTATAAATTCCAGGAGTACATAAACAATTGTGGCTTGCGCATGTTTATGAATATTGTGAGTGGCCTCCTGAAATATCCTATAAATATTGAGTTCCAAGTTTTCAGGTAATCGCGGAATTTCACCTTTTGTAAATAAATTGCATTTTGTGCTATTAGAATTGCAGCACTCTTCAATGTACCAATTAATAGTTTGAGCAAGACCATAATTTTTGAGCGTTTGTGGATGCAATCCGGAAATTATATGTCGGATATCATCAGATATCTCAGAGATTAGAGATGATAGATTGGCCAAATTTCCATTGTTTAATTCCGGATTATCAATAAACTCCTTCTCAAGGTTAAATTTAGCCAGACTGAGTTTTTGGCCTACAATATCATGAAGTTGTCGGGCAATAAATATTCGATCGTTTTCCTGAATATTAGTCAGCCGGCTTGATAATAGCTGCAATCTCCCCTTTTGTTTTTGAAGTCGATTTTCTCTTTCCTTGATTTCTGTAATATCAATCGCAACTCCTCTGAGTCCGATAGATTTGTCGTCAGAAATAATAGGCGAAGTATAGATCCTAGCCGGAAATGAGGTGCCGTTTTTCTTTTGGATTGTATACTCAGTGCCGCTTGTTTCAATACCATTCAATATCTTCTCCATATTATTTCTTGCTCTTTTTTCATCAGCTGGAAATATCAACTGATTTATATCTATACCATTGTCCAAATCCTTCTGAGTATACCCGGATATTTGTAGTCCATGTTTGTTTGCATAAGTAAAGTGACCATTTGAGTCAATTTCGAATACGGTTTGCGGTAATAAATTCGCAAGATCTTTATACTTTTTCTCACTTATACATAACTTATCCCAGTTCTCAAATTGTTTAGTAATATCGATAAAGACACCATGAATTACTGGCTCATCTCTATAAACTGAATTCTTTATAACCAATTCTACCCATACTTTTTTCCCGGATGGGCATACTAGTTGTAAGGTTAATCTATTTTCAGGCAAAATAGTTGATTGTCTGACTTTGAAACGATCAAGTAGTCTTTCGCGTTGTTCAGGATTGGCAACATAGTCTATAATAGAATTCACTTTTGATCCTAGTATAGAATCAACAGACAATTCAAGTAAATCGGCACATTTTTGGTTAGCATAAATGTATTTGCCATCCTTAATGATAAACAGGGCAAAAAGTGGATTGTTGGTTACCAATTCCAGTATGTTATCACTATATTCTAACATTATTGTTATATCCAGTCCTTGCAATAAAAATATGTCACCTATTATTCAATGGTACTATTTTTACCGGGTAGGGAGCGAAACTCCGCTCCCTACCAACGGTCTCCCCCCATCCGACAATAATAAAGTGGGGGTTATTAATGTATATATGATTGATAATAAGATATACTTTTAACAAGTAACTATATGTTTTCCCCTTACCTATATTGTTATATAATCAATTATATAATCCAGCAATAATATTCTCTAATAATATTGGTTACTTACTTACGAGTCGTGAATATTTATTTCATTTTTTGACAGTTTTAATATGTAAAATACCACCGATTTCCACAATAGGGACACCTTCCTATAAATTAATAATAATCCTCCTACTCATCAATTATAGCTGGATATAAACTAACTTTTAGTACTCCTGGTGTGAGTAATACAATATTTATTATCACAAATTTAATTTTCCCCTTTGAATAAACTACAACACTATGGTCCTACAGTATTGCGACACATAGTAGAGCAGTATTACAGTAATCTGCCTGCACTACCCCTAATATTTTCCTTGGTTATAATTTGCTAAAGACTAGCTAAAGCAAGAATCCGTTCTGTTTTTCGCAACAAGAGAAATATTCCAAAATCAAAATACTCCTCTTCTTAATCATTATTGAAGCAATTGCTATGCCAAAAAATGTTGTTTC
>JAAERC010001244.1 GCA_024230695.1 Candidatus Zixiibacteriota bacterium | reverse complement strand
TTAATCCCGGATGGTTTAAATAACCAACAGCCAAACCTTTGCCACTTATACATAATTCACCTGGCACTCCTAATGGCTGTAATTCTGAATTCGGCCCGGTTATGTAAACCTGGTGATTCCCAATAGGTTTGCCAATTCCTGGTAATCGTTCAGGATTTTTATTTATTTTTATCTCTTTCCAGGTAGTCCAGACGGTATCCTCAGTGGGACCATATAAATTGAATAATTTAAATGGATAACGTTGTTCAGGGTATTTTGTAAGCTTGTCACCAGCTGTGTATAATATTTTTAGCGCGATTTCTTCCGGCCATTTTTCACTTAATAATTGTTCGACGATTACTGTTGATTGAAATGATATTGTTATCTCTTTATCAATTAACCACTGTTTTAATTTTGCCACATCCATGCGGATTTGATTATTGACAATATATAATTGAGCCCCACATAACAAACAAGGCCAAACCTCTGCTGCCATTGCATCAAAGCTAACAGAAGCCACCTGGCTCATTCGTGATTCAGAATTTTCCTTAAACACTTTTTGCTGATTATAAACGAGATTAACAAAACTTCGATGGTTTACCAAAACACCTTTTGGCCTGCCCGTTGATCCGGATGTATATATCAAATAGAGTAAATTATCTTCATTACTAATTTTTTCCAGGTTGGTAGCTTCTAATTTATAGATGTGTGGATCATTCAAATTAATTATTTTGTCTACTTTTGAGTGTACATCTATATTCCGATCTGTAATTATATTTTTGACACCGCTATCTTTAAGCATAAATTTTATTCGATCAACAGGGAAATCAGGATCAATCGGTAAATATGCCGCACCCGCTTTTAAAACTGCCAGGATTCCAATTATTATTTCTATGGAACGATCCAGAATTATTGCAACGATGTTATCAGGTTCCACTCCTTGTTTCCGCAACAGCCTGGCGACTTGGTTGGCTTTTTTGTTTACTTCATCATAAGTTATGTAAACATCGCCAAATACAACCGCAATATTATCGGCTCTTTTTCTTGCTTGTGTTTCGAATAAGTCATTTATCGTTTTTTCGTCGGGATATTCAATAGCCGTATTATTAAATTCAAATAGTATCTGCTGCTTTTCAGAATCGGTAATGATTTCTATTTCGGATAATTTTTGCTCTATTTTTTCTGATAATTGTAACAGTATATTCTTAAAATAAGTAATAAATCTTTCAATTGTAACAGGCTTGAACAGTTTTGTACTATATTCAAAAGCGCAAAACAGCTTATCTTCCATCTCGATAGCCGTTAAAGTCAGGTCAAATTTAGCAACTCCCTTGGTATGATCATAAAAATCCTGTTTAGCGATTTGAGGAATTTTCCCAGTATATTCCTGCTGATTTAACATATTAAATATCACATTAAATATCGGATTACGGCTGGTATCACGAGGAATTGATAATTTATCAACTAAATCTTCAAACTGGTATTC
>JAAERC010001243.1 GCA_024230695.1 Candidatus Zixiibacteriota bacterium | reverse complement strand
TCATTAATTAATCGTTTTTGGGTCAGTTCCAGCATTTTTTGCGCTTTTTCAAGTTCCTCGTTTCTATCTTCAAGTTCTTTTTGATATATTGCCCTCTCTCTTGAGACTCCGATCTGATGAGCTATCATTAAGAATAGTTCAACATCATGTTTTCCGAAGAAACCTATTTCGGTATGCGTCAAACAAATCAAACCAATCGGCCTGTTTTCAATCCTAAGCGGTACAACCACTAATGACCCGATACCACTTCCCGAGAGATGATTATCGGGGCCTTCATTTGACAATACGATCGGTTTCATGATTCCTGCTGCCCAGGCCGAAAACCGATCAGAGGAATTTGTTTTTATATATTTTGATGGATCAAATTCAGCTCCAATTGAAAGTTCCTTTTTATAGACAACTTCATTAATATCGAAGAAATAAATACTGGCTGATGTAAAAGGTTGTACTTCACCTATCCGCTTCATGACCTTCAATAAGGTTTCCTTTACGGGAGGCTGTCCTGACATTAATGTAATAACATCGGAGACTAAATTAAGCTTGCTCCAAAACCGGCTAACCAGTTCATCGTTATCTGTATTATTACCCATCAAAGTGATTCCCCTTACTAAGTCTCTTTACTTCTTTGAATATCTCTGATGCAATTTTCTCATCCAACCGGTCAAAAAGAATCATCTTCTTATCAGCCGAAATTTTTAAATCACCATCAAAAGGATTATCATCATAAAACTGCCATCTGTCTTTGGCTTTCAAACTACAGTCAAGATCGACCATTTCTACCAGACGCGCTTTTTTGATATCAATAATGCGAATTTTTCCAACAGCCGTTCCATAAACCTGGTACCTTGATATCAATCCAGGAAATATGACTGCTTTCCGTTTCTCAACATCAATTCTATCAATAAACACATCGACTAAAAAGCGACCATTTAACGCCAGCCCCTGTTCAATCAGTTTATCCAAATGCGCCGTATTCAAAGGACCGGAATCTGGTGTATCGTCAGTATCGGCTCTGATAATTGAAACCTGACTGATAGTTGACAACATCAGGTCTAGTTTATCTTTTAAATGTGAGTCGGCCCATGGGTTTTCCGCTATTTTTAAATTCACAATAATTCCGGTTTGCGAGACTGCTATATTAAACAGCAGACAAGTAATCAGGAAAACCAGCGCCGACACTTTTCTAATATTCATCTTAGTTGCTTTCTTGAGAAACTCTTTTATAATAAACATACTTGTTAAGAGCTTTCTTTAATCCCTCATTAAATGAAGTGACATTATCAGGAAGGAATTCTATTTCAGAAGAGCTGA
>JAAERC010001242.1 GCA_024230695.1 Candidatus Zixiibacteriota bacterium | reverse complement strand
TTTGCCATCTTCAAATTTTCTTGGATAATATGCAATCGGTATCTCATGGATTTTAATGTTATTTCTGCCTAATTTGGCTACCAGTTCGGGACAAAACTCGAACCGTTTACATTCCAGTTTTAGACCTTTCATAAGATCGGTGGTTACCATCTTGTAGCAAGTCGATTCATCAGTTATACCGTTAAAAAATAGAAGCCTGGCAATCAATGTTAAAAGCTTTCCACCCCAAAGATACCGATAGTACGAGATCCCGCTACCCTGATTTAATATTCTCGAGCCAAACATCGCTTTGGCGTTTTTTTCCTCAGCGGAATTTACCATCTTGACTATATCGTTGGGGTCATATTCAAGATCGCCGTCTTGTATTATTGTATATTTGCCGGTTGCGAATTCCAGCCCGGCCACGACTGCATCGCCCTTGCCAATATTATGTTCACGTTTGATAATTTTGACATTATTTCGGCTGGCAAACTGAGCAATTATCTGACCGGTGTTATCGGTTGAGGCATTGTCGATAATTATCAATTCAAGTTCAAGTGGAAGCGCCAGTACTTTTTCTGTGATTTCGGCAACAGTTTCCTGTTCATTATATAGCGGCATTAATATAGATAACAACATATTCTAATATAAGGAAAAATCGGAAAAATCAAAGCAAGACATTAAAGATACATCTTTGCATACCCGCCTCGGCTTGACTTTTTGGTATCATTTTGCTATACAATAAGTTTAATTGAATTTGGTGAAAAGATTGTCTCGGGAAATAGATTTCTGAAAGAATTTGGGATAATCCGGAAAGAATTGGAAAAATTAAAAAAAGAATGAGTATTATTGTATAAGAATAGAGGATAATATGACAAATTCGATAATTGATAAAACGGCTCAGGTTGGTTCCGGCACAACTTACGGTAATTTTTGTGTAATCGGAGCTGATGTAATAATTGGGGCGGATTCTGTTATCGGAAATAATGTTATTATTCATACCGGTTCAAATATCGGGAACAATGTCAGGATCGACGATAATACGGTTATTGGGAAATTACCGATGCGTGCGGCAAATTCTGCTGTTACCAAGGAACAGGAATTGCCATCGGCAGTAATTGGTTCTGATTGCATAATTGGTACATCTGTAGTTATCTATCGTGGAGCTGAGCTTGGATCAAAGATTCTTGTGGCCGATTTGTCAACGGTTCGCGAAAATGTTACAATTGGAGATTTCAGTATTGTTGGAAGGGGAGTTGCAATCGAAAACTATTGCAAAATAGGAAAATACTGCAAACTGGAAACCAATGTTTATATCACGGCCTATTCGGAACTTGAGGATAGAGTTTTTGTTGCTCCCGGCGCGATAACATCGAATGATAATTTTGTCGGACGGACTAAGGAGCGATTCAAACATTTTAAGGGAGTGATTGTGAAAAAAGGCGGCCGGATTGGTGCCAATGCAACAATTTTGCCGGGTAAGACCGTCGGTGCCGATGGTCTCGTGGCGGCCGGGGCACTGCTAAGTAAAGATTGTCCCGAAAAGATGATTGTGCTTGGTTCACCGGCCAAAGTTTTACGCGACGTCCCCAAAGAGCAACTTTTGGAAAATCAGGGTTGGGAAGATTAGAGGAGAAATTATGGCAGTCCCATTGTTAGATATGAAACGTCAGTACGATACAATTAAAGATCAGGTTGATAGTGCTGTGGCAAAAGTTTTAAATCATGGCTGGTTTATTCTTGGACCGGAAGTGAAAGAGCTTGAAAAAAAGATTGCCGGGATGTGCGGTGTATCATCTGGAGTTGGTGTTGCCTGTGGAACCGATGCTCTTCTGCTCTCGCTTGATGCCGCCGGCGTTGGTCCGGGAGATGAAGTTATTGTCCCTGATTATTCCTTTTTTGCCTCAGCTGGTGTTGTTTCACGTCTTGGGGCGCGGCCGGTTTTTGTCGACATTGAGGCTGATACATATAATATTGATCCGACAAAAATCAAAGATGCGATAACTTCAAAAACCAAAGCGATTATGCCGGTTCATCTTTTTGGACAGATTGCTGATATGGATCCAATAATGGCTATAGCCAAAGAACATAATTTGGCAGTAGTCGAGGATGCCGCGCAGGCAATTGGCTCGACCTATAAAAATCAGCAGGCCGGATCGATTGGTGATTTTGGCTGTTTTTCGTTTTATCCGACTAAAAACCTCGGTGCCGTTGGGGATGCCGGAATGATTGTTACGAATAATGCAGATTACACCGAAAAACTACTTATGCTTCGGATGCACGGCTGGAAGAAAAAGTATTTCCCCGAGATCATCGGTTATAATTCCAGACTCGATTCTATTCAAGCGGCAGTGTTATTAGTAAAACTTGATTATTTAAAAGCATGGACCGAAAAACGACAAGAGCATGCCGATGTGTATAATAAGGCATTTGCCAACACTGCTATTGTTACTCCGGCTGTAAAAGATTATTCTTATCATATATATAATCAATATACTATCGCGGTTGGTAATCGTGATGAACTAATGGCGACCTTGATCGATAAAAAAATTGGACATGATATTTATTATCCGGCGCCATTTCATAAGTTGGAATGTTATCGCGAGTTGGAATATAAGGATGGTGATTTACCGATAAGTGAAAAAGCGGCTGAATCAGTTGTTTCAATACCGATTTATCCTGAGCTAACACAAGCTGAGCAGGATGAAGTAATTAAAGCTGTAAAATCTGTTTCGGCGTAAAAAATAAGTAACAAGTTATAAAGTAATAATTTGAAAGTACCATTCTTTAGATTAAAACTGGGTTCTGCCGAGAAACGAGCGGTTTCCGATGTCCTGAAATCCGGCTGGATCACAACTGGTCCTCGGGTTCGTGAATTTGAACAAAAAATATGTAAACTAACAAATGCCAAACATGCTATTGCTGTTTCATCGGGAACCGCCGGGCTGTTTCTTGGACTTAAAGCCTTATCTATTGGCAAAGGTGATGAGGTTATAACTACAGCTTTTACGATGGTAGCGACAGTCGAGGCTATCCTTCATGTTGGAGCCAAACCTGTTCTGACTGATATTGATCCGGTTACTTTAAATATTGATATTGAGTCAGTAAAAAGGAAAATCACCAAAAAAACTAAGGCGATTATTTGTGTTGATATGGCAGGCTGGCCATGTGATTATAAATCTCTGAAAAAACTAACCCGAGAAAACAATTTATATTTGATCGATGATGCTGCCCATGCACTGGGGAGTAAATATTTAGATAAACCGATTGGTTCCGTTGCCGATCTATCGGTGTTTTCATTTTATCCGACTAAAAATATCACCTCCGGCGAGGGCGGTATGGTTGTTTCAAACTCAAAAAGAGTAATAAATAAAATAAAACATCTGTCACTACATGCGATGAGTTCATCGGGATGGAAGCGGTATTCAGGGGGAAGTTGGAAATACGACATAATCGATTTGGGATATAAATTCAATTTATCCGATTTATCAGCCGGATTGGCGCTTGGTCAGCTAAAACGATTCGGCACTTTGTATACAAAAAGAAAAAATCTGGCCGAACGATATAAGAAAAAACTAAGTGATTTGTCGAAATATGTGGAATTGCCATTTGAGGATAACATCTCAACTCATGCCTGGCATCTG
>JAAERC010001241.1 GCA_024230695.1 Candidatus Zixiibacteriota bacterium | reverse complement strand
CCAGAGGATATTATTGACCAGCTCCCCGATGAACTTTCGGGCGGAATGCAACGAAGAGTTGCTATTGGACGGGCTCTTCTATCTACTGACCCGAAGATAATGCTTTATGATGAGCCAACCACCGGGTTGGACCCCAGAATGACCACAAATGTCCTCAATTTGATCAATCGCCTGACTGAGATGCGAAATGTCACATCGGTTATAGTGACACACCAGATTGCAGACGCCTTTGATGTTGCCGAGAAGTTTATTATTATAGATTCAGGGAAAAGTATTTTTGATGGCGATTTCACTCATTTGCGTCAGGCAGATGATCCCCGTATTGTAGAATTCTTAAAACCTTTTAGAGATTCAGTTGCTAATGTACAAAAAAAAGATTTTATTTAGGCTGAGGATATAATGAAAAGATCGACAAAAGTAAAATGGGGTGAGATAAAAGTTGGTGTCCTGATAACTATTGCTTTATTTGTTCTGGTCTGGGCATCATTCTCCGGTAGCGGCACATCGATTTTTGATAAAAAAATCAACTTCGTGGCCTATTTTGATAATGTTAACGGACTTGTTAAAGGCGCTCCGGTTTGGATCGCAGGTGTTGAAGTTGGTAATGTCAGTTCGATAAAATTCGTTAATCTTGATTCTGCCGGTCAGATCGAGCTAAAACTTCGTGTCAAAGAATCTGTTACTAATATGATTACTATTGACGCGCGTATCAGATTAGGAACTATCGGTATGCT
>JAAERC010001240.1 GCA_024230695.1 Candidatus Zixiibacteriota bacterium | reverse complement strand
TATATTGGAAGTGTTACTGCTACTGTAATTTCTTACTAAGGCGGAGGTCTATATGTCGTTTCGGGTCTTTGTAGCATTAATGTCTATTTTAATGCTATTTGCAACTTTGGCTTTTACAGCCAACCACAACAACATTCATGCCAAGGTGTTTATTGACACAAAACCTCAATTGAATCAATTATATGCCCAGCACTTGGATGTGGTTGCCACAAACAACAATTCTTTTGAAATTATTACAAATAAGGATGAATTAATTGAATTGGAGGCAATTGGATTTCGGACAGAAATTGTTATTGATGATATTGAGAAATATGTAATATCGAGATTTGATCCCTCCCGGACAATGGGCGGTTATCTGACTTTATCAGAAATCAATGCCGCAATTGATCAGATTGTTGCCGATCACCCAACCATTACATCTAAAGTGGATATAGGGCAAAGTCTTGAAGGGCGAACGATGTGGGCGATTAAAATTTCGGATAACCCTGCCGTTGATGAAGATGAACCGGAAATATTATTTACATCGGCCATCCATGCTCGTGAGGTAATTACGCCATTAGTGTTATTGAATGTTATGGATTCATTAACCGATTTATATTCAAGTGATCCATATATTCAAAACCTGGTAGATGAACGCGAAACATGGTTTGTTCTTAATGTTAATCCGGATGGTTATTATGAAAATGAATTAATAGCGCCCGGTGGTGGTGGTATGTGGCGAAAGAACCGTCGCAACAATGGTGATGGTACCTATGGAGTTGATATTAACAGAAATTTTGGATACGAATGGGGATATGACGATATCGGTTCATCACCTGATGGAAGTGATGAGACCTATCGAGGAACCGCGGCATGGTCCGAACCGGAAACTCAGAATATGCGCGACTTATCAATTGCCCATGAATTTGTAATATCAGTTTATTATCATGCCTATTCAAATCTATATCTCTGGCCTTTTTCTTATAATGTATCATTAACTGAGGATGAGGATATATATATCGGGCTGGGGGATTCCGGCTGTGCCTTTACTGGTTATACGCCAAATTATATTAATTCGCTCTATCCGGTTAATGGCGGCACCGATGATTGGGAATATGGTGAACAAACATTGAAAGGTAAAACATACTCTTTTGTTGTTGAGGTTGGAACCAGTGATGATCGTTTCTGGCCACAAACAAACAGGATACAGCCCTTGGTAGATGAGAACTACCTTTCGACTCTTTTCTTAATTGAGGTTATTGACAGTGTTGAGCAGGCAATGGTACCAAAACCGCCGGCACTGATTTTGGCCGATACGGTGGATCTATCCTCATATCAGATTGATTGGACCCATCCCGATGCCTTTAATAAAGGTGTTAATTACGAGTTGTATGAGTATTCCGATTATTCACAAATAACTGACCCGGGCGATAACCTTGATAATTTTGATGTTGATGGCTATGGTATTGGTTATTCCAGGTATCACTCAGGATATTCCAGTTTTTATTGTGGAACGACGCCCCCCAATTATAATGGCTCTATTACAACTAAAAATCCAATTCCAATTAAAGAAGGTGATATCTTCCGTTTCTGGACATATTATCGCATAGAAGATGATTTTGATTATGCCTATGTTGCAGTGTCACAAGATGGTGTTTCATGGACCAATATTGCCGGAAATATTACCACGGATACCGATCC
Source organism: Candidatus Zixiibacteriota bacterium (assembly GCA_024230695.1). Next base: position 3,650 of record JAAERC010001240.1, on the reverse strand, counting down.
CAATGGTAATAATCGCGGCAATGGCATTACCGGAGAATCCGGCAGCTGGTTAGAGGCAGAGTTTGATATGACTGACTATGTGGGTCAGTCCATATATATTTCCCTTAGGTATAGTACCGACGCTGGTATTCAGGAAGAGGGAATTTATTTTGATGATGTAGAAATGGTAACTGTATTTGGTACCGAAACATTGGTATCATCAAGTATTGCCGACACTTCTTACGCCTTTATTGATAAACAAGAAGATACCGACTATTTCTACAAAGTCAGAGCCCAGGATGGCGATCTGCAATGGAGTCAATATTCACCGGTGGTGGCAACTCATACGACTCTTGGTTATGTTTGCGGTGATGTTGATGGTGTTGTTGATATTAATATTTTAGACATTGTCTTTCTGATTAACTACAAATATAAAGATGGCCCTGCTCCTGATCCGATAATTGCCGGTAATGTTAATGGTATCGAACCGATAGATATCCTTGATATTGTACATCTCGTTAATTTTGTTTATAAAGATGGCCCCGATCCGAATTGTTTATAGTTAGAAATTTATTATTGAAGTATTTCCTAATCAGGGCGGTTAAATTGGCCGCCCTGTTGTTGTTTATATGAGTAATTTTTCTAGTTTCCCCGCCGATATTTATAAGATATAGATTAAAAATCTCGATTATTTGAGTTTGAAGGGGAAACTAAATGATTTCTAACAGATTATCCAGTCTTACAACTTTTATGATATATCTTGGAACGTTTCTATTATCGATATTATCCTTTTTTACTACTTTTAACGGCATGACTATTCTTCTTGACCGGCAACTCGCCTTTATTGGCTCGTTAGGATTGCAGGTCGTTCTTTTGGGTATTGCCTGGTCTTTGATGCGGATGCGGGACAACAAGTTAACATATGTTTCCGCCTTTGGGATTGCGGCCGCTTTTTCGATATTTTTTTCATTTGTTAATTTTGATACTGGTTTGCAGGAAACAACCCGAGCTCATAAGACAAGAGGTCAATACTCTCAAGCGCTGCAAACTGCGTTAGGCGAGTATAGTCAGACAGCTAAACAAGCCTCGATGAAAGGTCGGTATCAAGTATCCCGTCTCGAAAAACTATTGGAATTAGAGAATGAGAATGGCTGGGCGACAATTGTTGATGAAGGAAGCCAGGATGAATATATTCAGACAATTATCGATGGTGCCAGGGCGACTGTTAAATCGTGGGAAAAGAGTCAGGGCGAAAAATATCGACAGGGCAAAGGTAGAGGAATAATAACCAATTATCTTGAGACAAATCTCGCTCAGCTTGACAAAAACCTATTAATTATTGACAATTATATTGAATCTGTAGATTCGCTGGCGATGGCACTAAACGGTGATTTGGAAGTCAGTAGTCAAGTTGAGATTGCCAATTTTGCGTGGGTCGGTTTTCCACTTAATGAAGTCGAAGTTTTAACAGCCTCCGCAGTTGATGTTCCTATGCCGCCTAATCAAGCTGATTATATTGAAAAATCCATTAATCGTCAGCAGGCTTTTATGCTGGTTCTAAATGATTTATTAGAGATGAATAAACTGGCAATATTTGCACTGCTTCTGGCCATAGCAATTGATCTAATTATTATAATTATGGCTTTTGCCGGTTCTCTTTTTGTTGGGGATGTCGAGCATATTTTTGACAAAATTAAAAAAGAGACTAATCGTAAGATAAATAAAATATCAATTGATGATCCCGATGCACTGAATGAAACTCTTCAAAATAACATAAAAAAATATAGGCAAGCCAGCGAATATGGGTTGGATGTTTCCCGCCTGGTCAATGATTATAAAAATGCCAAAAAAGGTCATAAAATAACGCTAAATAAAACCGGCGAATTTGGGCATGGGACTGAGACAGAAAATGCTAATGAAAAAAGCGATAAAACATATTTCGAAACTTTCTAAAAAAGCGAATAATTGCTTTGAATTTTAATAGTCTCAATCGCCAATTTTTAAGATGAAAAATCGTATCTATTGATAGAAATATGTATAACAGTATTTTTATTTTATGTCGTTTAGGCCTTTTGGGCAAATATTGAAAGCCTTGACTAAATGAAGATTATGCATATATTTAAAAAGGTCTGCATGTCTCGCGATTGTATGAAATATATTTGTGCTACAACTATTAGATTGGCCAAATGATTAATAAAAATAAAATAATAAGTGACGGTTTAAATCAGATATTTCTGTTTTGTCTGATAATTGTTTTATTCTATAACAATTTGGCTTTGGGCGCGAATCAGCCGAAATCAATTAAGATCAGTGATACTCCCTCTAATGTGACATTGCTTGACAATAAGATTGAATCGGTCACACTCAAATTTGATATTGGCACTCTTAATTTCCTTCCGGTAACAACAATTGAAGGCGATTTTGTATTACCGACTATTTCCGGTTTTTCTAGGTCCTTTAAAACTGGCGAGCCATCTCTTCCCAAAGCAAATCAAATAATTTCAATTCCATTTGATTGCCAATTACTGGTCGAAATAGTATCGGTAGAATATGAGACCTATAATTTAACTGAGTTAGGATTGGATGTCCCGATTATGCCGGTTCAGCCGCCGTTGTCTAAATCTGATGAACCATCTGAAAAGCAATTTATATATAATCGTTCACTCTATCAAACAGACCAATTTTATCAATTGCCGCTGGTTGAAACAAAAATACTAGGGACGCTTCGTTCGGTACATATGGCTCTTGTATCATTTTCCCCTCTTAAATACAACCCGGTTGAAAATAGCATAACTGTTTGTAAGAACCTCACTGTCAGTATTAGTTATCAAAACGCCGATTGGGATAAAACGGCATTGATGCACAAGAATCACTATTCACCATTTTTTGAATCCAATTATCAAGAGATTATAAATTACAGTACATCGTCCAGTAATTCGTCAGCTTTGGCGCGTTCAGATATTACCAGCTATCCAATAAAATATTTAATTGTGTCTGATCGGATGTTTGAAAGTCAGCTCCAACCATTTATTGAATGGAAAACAAAAAAAGGCTTTGATGTAGTTGTTGCTTATACCGACGTCATAGGTTTCTCCAGTTTTTCCATAAAAAACTATATAAATAGTCTTTATAATGCCGGAACAGCTGAGGATCCTGCTCCTTCATTTGTTCTTTTGGTTGGCGATGATCAGCAAATTCCCGCGTTTGATGGATATAATGGTAACTTTGTTACTGATCTACACTTCTGCGAATTCACCGGTGACTATTTACCGGAAATGTATTATGGGCGTTTTTCGGCACAAACTACCGCCCAGCTTCAACCTCAGATCGATAAAACTCTGGAGTATGAACAGTATTTAATGCCGGACCCAAGTTATCTTGGTGATGTTACCCTTGTTTCTGGTTATGATGCAAATAGCGCCGAATTATTCGGAAATGGTCAGATCAACTATGGAAGTGAGAATTATTTCAACATCGCGCATAGTATAAATCCCAATATCTGGTTACATCCTTCATCAAGTGCGCTTGGAGCGGTTGACGATATTATTGGCTCTATTAATGATGGAGTCGGATTTTATAATTATACTGCGCATTGTACTCATGACGGTCATTCCAATCCCGAGTTCAGCGTTACTGATGTGAGTAGTTTAACAAATATCCATAAATATCTT
>JAAERC010001239.1 GCA_024230695.1 Candidatus Zixiibacteriota bacterium | reverse complement strand
TATATTGGAAGTGTTACTGCTACTGTAATTTCTTACTAAGGCGGAGGTCTATATGTCGTTTCGGGTCTTTGTAGCATTAATGTCTATTTTAATGCTATTTGCAACTTTGGCTTTTACAGCCAACCACAACAACATTCATGCGAAGGTGTTTATTGACACAAAACCTCAATTGAATCAATTTTATGCTCAGCATTTGGATGTGGCGGCCATAAACAACAATTCTTTTGAAATTGTTACAAATAAAGATGAATTAAATGAATTGGAGGCAATTGGATTTCGGACAGAAATTGTTATCGATGATATTGAGAAATTTGTAATATCGAGATTTGATCCGTCCCGGACAATGGGTGGTTATCTGACCTTATCTGAAATCAACGCTGCAATTGACGTTATAGTTGCCGATCACCCAACTATAACATCTAAGGTGGATATAGGGCAAAGTCTCGAAGGACGAACGATGTGGGCCATTAAAATTTCTGACAACCCGAATGTGGATGAAGATGAGCCGGAGATATTATTCACATCGACTATCCATGCTCGCGAGGTAATTACGCCATTAGTGTTATTGAATGTTATGGATTCATTAACGGATAAATATTCGAGCGACCCATATATTCAAAATCTGGTAGATGAACGCGAAACCTGGTTTGTTCTTAATGTTAATCCGGATGGTTATTATGAAAATGAATTAATAGCGCCCAGTGGTGGTGGTATGTGGCGAAAAAACCGTCGCGATAATGGTGATGGTACCTATGGAGTTGATATTAACAGAAACTTTGGATACGAGTGGGGTTATGACGATATCGGTTCATCCCCTGATGGAGATGATGAAACCTATCGTGGCACAGCCGCATGGTCCGAACCGGAAACTCAGAATATGCGCGACTTCTCAATTGCACATGAATTTGTAATTTCGGTTTATTATCATTCCTATTCCAATCTCTATCTCTGGCCATTTTCTTATAATGTATCATTAACTGAGGATGAGGATATATTTATTGGGCTGGGCGATTCAGCATGTGCCTTTACCGGTTATACGCCAAATTATATTAATTCGCTTTATCCGGTTAATGGCGGCACTGATGATTGGGAATATGGCGAACAAACATTGAAAGGTAAAACATACTCTTTTGTTGTTGAGGTCGGAACCAGTGATGATCGTTTCTGGCCGGCAACAAATAGAATACAGCCTTTAGTAGATGAGAACTACCTTTCGACTCTTTTTTTAATTGAGGTTATTGACAGCGTTGAGCAGGCGATGGTGCCAAAACCGCCAGCACTGATTATAGCTGATACGGTAGATCTATCCTCATATCAGATTGATTGGACCCATACCGATGCTTTTAATAAAGGTGTTAATTACGAGTTGTATGAGTATTCCGATTATTCACAAATAACTGACCCGGGCGATAACCTTGATAATTTTGATGTTGATGGCTATAGTATTGGTTATTCCAGGTATCACTCTGGATATTCCAGTTTTTATTGCGGAACAACACCTCCCAATTATAATGGCTCTATTACAACTAAAAATCCAATTCCAATCAAAGAAGGTGACATCTTCCGTTTCTGGACATATTATCGCATAGAAGATGATTTTGATTATGCCTATGTTGCCGTATCTCAAGATGGTGTTTCCTGGACCAATATTGCTGGCAATATAACTACTGAAACAAATCCTAATGGAAGTAATCAAGGCAACGGCATTACCGGAGAGTCCGGCGGCTGGTTAGAGGCAGAGTTTGATATGACCGACTATGTGGGTCAGTCCATATATATCTCCTTTAGGTATATTACCGACGCTGGTATTCAGGAAGAGGGAATTTATTTTGATGATGTAGAAATGGTAACTGTATTTGGTACTGAAACACTGGTATCATCAAGCATTGCCGACACTTCTTTTGCGTTTATTGATAAACAAGAAGATACCGATTACTTCTACAAAGTCAGAGCCCAGGATGCCGATCTGCAATGGAGTCAATTTTCACCGGTAGTGGCAACTCATACGAGTATGGGCTATGTTTGTGGCGATGTTGACGGTATTGTTGATATTAATATTTTAGACATTGTCTTTCTGATTAACTACAAATATAAAGATGGCCCGGCTCCTGATCCGATAATTGCCGGTAATGTTAATGGTATCGAACCGATAGATATCCTTGATATTGTGCATCTCGTCAATTTTGTTTACAAGGACGGTGACGATCCGAATTGTTTATAGTTAGAAATTTATTATTGAAGTATTTCCTAATCAGGGCGGTCAAATTGGCCGCCCTGTTGTTGTTTATATGAGTAATTTTTCTAGTTTCTCCGCCGATATTTATAAGATATAGATTAAATATCTCGATTATTTGAGTTTGAAGGGGAAACTAAATGATTTCAAATAGATTATCCAGAATTACTACTTTTATGATATATATTGGAACGTTTCTTTTATCAATATTATCCTTTTTTACAACTTTTAATGGCATGACAATTCTGTTGGACAAACAATTGGCCTTTATTGGCTCGTTGGGATTGCAGGTCGTTCTTTTGGGAATTGCATGGTCATTGATGAGGATGCGGGAAAACAAGCTGACTTATGTGTTTGCATTTGGAATCGCGGCCGCTTTTTCGATATTTTTCTCGTTTGTTAACTTTGATACTGGATTGCAGGAAGCAACGCGAGCTCATAAGACAAGAGGTCAATATTCTCAGGCGCTGCAAACGGCGTTAGGCGATTATAGCCAATCCGCAAAACAAGCCTCGATGAAAGGTCGGTACCAGATCTCTCGACTCGAAAAACTTCTGGAACTCGAGAATGAGAATGGCTGGGCGACAATCGTTGATGAGGGAAGCAAGGATGATTTTATTCAATCGATTATTGATGGGGCCCGCGCGACAGTTTTATCGTGGGAAACAAGTCAGGGCGAAAAATATCGACAGGGCAAAGGCAGAGGAATAATAACCAATTATCTTGAGACTAATCTCGCTCAGCTTGATGAGAATTTACTAATAATTGACAATTATATTGAATCTGTAGATTCGCTGGCGATGACTTTAAATGGTGATTTGGCAGTAAGTAGTCAGGTCGAGATTGCAAATTCTGCGTGGGTAAGATTTCCTCTTAATGAAGTAGAAGTCTTAACAGCCTCAGCTGTCGATGTTCCTATGCCACCTAATCAGGCTGATTATGTTGAGAAATCTATTAATCGTCAGCAGGCTTTTATGCTGGTTCTAAATGATTTATTAGAGATGAACAAACTGGCGATATTTGCACTGCTTTTGGCCATAGCAATTGATTTAATTATAATAATTATGGCCTTTGCCGGTTCTCTTTTTGTTGGGGATGTTGAACATATTTTTAACAAAATAAAAAAAGAGACTAATCGTAAAATCAACAAAATATCAATTGATGATCCCGATGCACTGAATGAGACTCTTCAAAACAATATTAAAAAATATCGGCAAGCCAGCGAATATGGATTGGATGTTTCCCGCCTAATCAATGAATATAAAAATGCCAAAAAAGGTCATAAAATAACGCTAAATAAAACCGGCGAATTTGGGCATGGGACTGAGACAGATAATGCTAATGAAAAAGGCGATAAAACATATTTCGAAACTTTCTAAAAAAGCGAATAATTGCTTTGAATTTTAATAGTCTCAATCGCTAATTTTTAAGAAGAAAAATCGTATCTATTGATAGAAATATGTATAACAGAATTTTTATTTTATGTCGTTTAGGCCTCTTGGGCAAATATTGAAAGCCTTGACTAAATGAAGATTATGCATATATTTAATAAAGTCTGCATGTCTCGCGATTGTATGAAATATGTTTGTGCTACAACTATTAGATTGGCCAAATGATTAATAAAAATAAAATATTAGGTGACGGACTAAGTCAGATATTTCTGTTTTGTCTGATAATTATTTTATTCTATAACAATTTAGCTTTGAGCGCGAATCAGCCGAAATCAATTAAGATCAGCGATACTCCATCAAATGTGACTTTACTCGATAATAAGACCGAATCGGTTACGCTCAAATTTGATATTGGCACACTGAATTTCCTTCCGGTAACAACAACCGAAGGCGATTTTGTATTACCGACTATTTCTAAGTTTTCAAGGTCCTTTAAAACTGGCGAGCCATCTCTTCCCAAAGCAAATAAAATTATTTCAATTCCATTTGATTGCCAATTACTGGTCGAAATAGTATCGGTTGAGTATGAGACCTATAATTTAACTGAGTTAGGATTGGATGTCCCGATTATGCCGGTTCAGCCGCCGTTGTCTAAATCTGATGAACCTTCCGAACAACAATTCATATATAATCGTTCACTCTATCAAACAGACCAATTTTATCAATTGCCGCTGGTTGAGACAAAAATACTGGGGACGCTTCGTTCGGTACATATGGCTCTTGTATCATTTTCCCCTCTTAAATACAATCCGGTGGAAAATAGTATAACTGTTTGTAAGAACCTCACTGTCAGTATTAGTTATCAAAACGCTGATTGGGATAAAACGGCATTGATGCACAAGAATCACTATTCACCATTTTTTGAATCCAACTATCAAGAGATTATAAATTACAGTATATCGTCCAGTAATTCGTCAGCTTTGGCGCGTTCAGATATTACCAGCTATCCAATAAAATATTTAATTGTGACTGATCGGATGTTTGAAAGTCAGCTCCAACCATTTATTGAATGGAAAATAAAAAAGGGTTTTGATGTAGTTGTGGCTTACACCGACATTATAGGTTTCTCCAGTTTTTCCATAAAAAATTATATCAATAGTCTTTATAATGCCGGAACAGCTGAGGATCCTGCTCCTTCATTTGTTCTTTTGGTTGGCGATGATCAACAAATTCCCGCGTTTGATGGATATAATGGTAACTTTGTTACTGATCTACACTTCTGCGAATTCACCGGTGACTATTTACCGGAAATGTATTATGGGCGTTTTTCGGCACAAACTACCGCTCAGCTTCAACCTCAGATCGATAAAACTCTGGAGTATGAACAGTATTTAATGCCGGACCCAAGTTATCTTGCTGATGTTACTCTGGTTTCGGGTTATGATGCAAATAGCGCCGAATTATTCGGAAACGGTCAGATCAACTATGGAAGCGAGAATTATTTCAACATTGCGCATAGTATAAATCCCAATATTTGGTTACATCCTTCATCAAGTGCGCTTGGAGCAGTTGATGCTATTATTGGCACTATCAATGATGGCACTGGATTTTATAATTATACCGCGCATTGTACTCATGACGGTCATTCCAATCCCGAGTTCAGCGTTACTGATGTGAGTAGTTTAACAAATATCCATAAATATCTT
>JAAERC010001238.1 GCA_024230695.1 Candidatus Zixiibacteriota bacterium | reverse complement strand
TCAAGCAAACGTGCCGGTGAAATAATGATTCCGATTGAAGACTACCCAAAGATATCTTTTTGGTCAACTCTGCATCAGGCCGTAGACAAGCTTGAGGAATCAACACTTGAGGCACATGGAAAAAATTCATTACCACGAGCTCTATTGGTCTATGACAGAGAAGAGCGAATATTAGGTATTGTCAGGCGTCGTGATATTCTTAGCGGCTTGGAACCAAAGTTTTTGAGAACGATGTCAATTCATCACCGAAAAGAATTATATAATATAGAAGTTGACGCTAATCTCGTCAACCTTTCCAGCGGAAAGATCGGTGACTCAATGAGAACCCAGGCAGAAACACCTATCAGCGAGGTCATGAAACCTATTATTGCAACGGTAAAACATGATGATCACCTGGCAAAAGTTATATATAAGATGTTAAGCCGTGATGTTAACTTACTCCCCGTGAAAAGAGATGATAGGGTAATCGGTGTTGTGAGAAGTGTTGACGTATTTAAAGAAATCGCGGAAATATTACGATAGTAAAAATTTGATTTTTCCAAAATGATGAATTTCGGGAGGAACTCCATCAATGCAATCTAGCGACGAAAGTAATAACAAGAAACC
>JAAERC010001237.1 GCA_024230695.1 Candidatus Zixiibacteriota bacterium | reverse complement strand
TGATATTTGTCTGCAAACGTTTTACAGAATCTAAGCGATTTTTCAAAAAACTCAACTGAGGGTCTCTGATCATTACCGATTCCTTTTGCCGCCTTCTCAAACAAATCAAGCGTTTTTTTGATTAATACATGCTCCTCAACTAGAATATTAATTACCTTCATAATAGCTCCTCTCTATACAAAATTGATTTGATTTCTTGATTGCATCCAAGTAACCTTAAATACGAATGAATATCCTAATTGAGTGGCATAATAATTACAATAAATCCAAATGGAAGAGGTGCATAGGGATACCACTCTTTCCAAAATTTGATGCCACACACAAATGTTGATAAAGTAGAAGAGGAATTTGATATTTGGTGGAAAATGAAACAGGATATATGAGAAAATAATTTGCATTTTTTAAAACAATTATCAACTTCCCCACAAGATTCCCATAATTGGTTACACATTATCTATATAAGACAAATAAAGTATCATTTTTAACAACATGGGAGTGTGTATGAAAAAAATGTCTATGGTCTTAATGGGGATGATGATTTTAGCCATGGCGCTATCATCCTATGCCAATGAAAAGCTTGATGATTTAATTCAACGAGCGGCTTATGGAGATCTTGAAACGATTACCGCACAGGTGAATCAGAGCAATATTGAGGCGACCGTTCTGGCTATGGAGGGTTTTCCATCGCGGATGGCCGGGACCGAAAATGCCGATTTGTCACGCGCCTGGCTTGTTACCGAATTGGC
>JAAERC010001236.1 GCA_024230695.1 Candidatus Zixiibacteriota bacterium | reverse complement strand
CTCGCCATCAATAAAACTTGATTCAGCTTCATCAAGAAGACGGTACACCATTTTTATTTTAATACAATCGGGAAAACTTCCAGATGGTGTCCAGACCGTATCGATGGCCATTGTTTCATATGTTACCTGAGCTCTCAGATGACTGTTGATTGAGTCGGCTCTTATTTCAACTATTTTCACAAGCAAGGTGTCGCCAATCAGATTTGTCCAGGGAGAATATGGCAGAGGCGGATCAAAATTAATAATTGGAGTTGATGAAGAAACCGAAAATCGGCTCTTAAGCATAACACTATTATCGGTCCTAACAAAATCCTCTCTTCTTATAACATTGCCAGTGCTGTCGAGATAAGTTTTAGTAAAGAGATGCTCGATATCATTTGAGGTCACGACTTTGCGAACATCCCCGCTGTAAATATATTCATCTCCAATATTTAAAGGAAAATATAGTGAGGCGTCAATTCTTGATGGGCGATCGATTTTCTGGATACAACTGACAAACAAAAATAAAGCCAATATTATAAGCAGTGTTTTTTTGGTCATTATTTACCCGGGGTCTTGCCACTTTGCTTGGAACGATAATCTTCAATAGCGGCCGCAAGTGCATCTGTCGCCAGATTTGAACAGTGCATCTTAATTGGTGGCAATCCGCCCAGCGCATCGGCAACATCGTTGCGAGTCAGCTTTATTGCCTCCTCTATCGTTTTGCCCTTAACCAATTCTGTCGTAATGGAACTGGTAGCGATAGCCGCGCCGCATCCAAAAGTCTGAAATTTTATATCAACGATCACTTCGTTTTCAATCTTGATATACATTTTCATAATATCCCCGCAAGATGGATTGCCAACAGTACCGACTCCATCGGCATCATCAAGCTCCCCAACATTCTTGGGAGTCTGAAAATGATCTATAACCTTCTGAGTGTACATATATCCTCTAAAAATAATCTACTTAGTTTACCCATCAATATAATAAGCGACTCCAAATCATCAAGTGATATATTCACATTTTATATAAATGGCCTAATCCTTTTTTATATCACATATAGATACGGTGTAACTATGGATTTATGTGGAGGGTTATTGATTACAGCAAATTTAAGCCTATTAACACTAATGGGGACATAGAGATAGTTGGGGATTCAAAAAAACTATTTTTCAATAAAATTTAATGAAAAATCTGAGGATTCTGCTGAATGAGTTAATCCGCCTATTGAAATCAGGTCAACGCCGGTTTTCGCAATTTCCGCAACAGTGCTTAGATTTACGTTTCCGGAGGCTTCCAGAAGAATATTGTCTTTTAACTTCCGTGCGGTTTTTACCAGTTCAGCCAGTTGTTTGGTTGATTGGTTATCAAGTAATAGTCGTTCGGCTCCCGCTTTAATGGCTTCATTGAGCTGTTCAACAGTCTCTACCTCTATTTCAATCTCAAGTTCATCAGGCGCGAGAAAAAAGCGATCCTGAAATTTAGAGGTCCCGGAATACTCTTTGACTTTGTTAATAGCATTTGTTATTGAGCCGGCGGCCGTGATATGGTTATCTTTTATTAGCACCATATCATATAGTCCGAAACGATGATTACTTCCACCGCCGCAAGTAACGGCATATTTGTCAAGAAATCTCATTCCCGGAATGGTTTTTCTTGTGTCCAGAATTTTGGCTTTTGTTCCTTTGACTTGTTCGACAAATTTAGCGGTAAGACTGGCCACCCCGGATAGGTGGCCCATAAAATTCAGAGCGGTTCTTTCACCGGTTAAAATAGCTCGGGAGTCTCCGCCGATTGACATAATCTTATCGCCCGGTGCAAAAGCATCACCATCATTTTTTTTGGCGGTAATTGTAATTTTTTTGTCCAGCTTTTGAAAGACAGCCACGGCAACCGGCAAACCGGCCAAAACTCCTGATGATTTGGCAATGATCTCCGCCAATACGGTTTCTTTTTTTATACAGGCCAGGGTTGTGATATCACCCTGTCCAATATCTTCCATCAACGCCAGATCTATCTGACCCTGTACCATTTCATCGGTTATATCTCCAGACAAAACCTATCCCCCACTACTCGCTTTTATTAATAATCATTTTACTGTCTTTTGGTATATCAAGAGTTCGAATTGGAAATGGAATCACAATTCCCTCTTCATTATATCTTTTAAACAATCTTTTAATAAACTCATGTCTTACCCGAAATTGTTTACCGAAATCCAAAACTCGCAGGTTAACATAAAAATTAATGCTCGAATCACCAAACGCCGAATAACGAACAAATGGCTTGTGGGTCGTTACTGCACCTTTGACAGTTTTCATGACATCCTGAGCGACTTCGACTGTGACCCTTTCAACATGCTCAAGGTCACTGTCATATGATACGCCACAATCAACCCGAAATGATAGTTCGCTTTTGGGGAGATTATAGTTAGTTGTGATCGATGAGGCGACCGTTGAGTTGGGGATGATGATAATATTATTTCGTCTCTGCTTTAGGGTCGTGTTTCTCCAGGTAATATCAATCACCGTTCCGGCTTCGCCCG
>JAAERC010001235.1 GCA_024230695.1 Candidatus Zixiibacteriota bacterium | reverse complement strand
GCCAATGATCTTATAACAGGTTTTGTGTATTCCAAAGCAATCAGATACAATATTTTATCCGGCACGGCCGCCAGGCTTATTTCTGGAGATTTTATTATTGATCTTACCAGCGTATTTAATGATGAATTGGATCATGGTCGGTGTACGGCGGTTGAAAAATCAAGGCTTATTAAATCAGCAATTGATTTGGAAATACGAGGCTTGAACAAATCTATCTCTAAGTGTACTGATCGATCTAATAAAGAACTGGTTCGGTTATCAAGGAAATATCTTAAGAAAATCAAGGAAGTATCACTGCCGGACCTAAATATTAAATTGTTGGGGCAATTTACTGCTTTATCAAAAGGGAAATTGCTTCCAATTAAGCGAAAAAAATCCAAAATGCTATTTCAGATCCTTCTGATCGAGCATCCCCGGCCGATTCATGAGGAGAAGATCATTGAATTCCTTTGGCCCGATAGTAATCTTTCAAAAGGAAAATCCATTCTGCAGACATCGGTCGGCGATCTGAGAAAAGCACTTGATCCATTATATGAACCAAGAGGCAAGTCATATATTAAATATACTAATCAACAGTACTATTTAGAACTTCCGGATGGTTCCCAAATTGATACGTTTATATTCGAGGATACATTAAAGAAGGGGATGATCTCTATTGATAAAAATTATGTCTTTGATGATTCCTCTGAAAAAGAAATAAATAGAGCCTTGGGGATGTATAAAGGTGAATTGATTCCGGAACAGAGGTATGAAGACTATTCAATTGAATATGGCGAAAGACTTCAGAAACTTTATCTCGATGGCATCCTTGCGTTCTCAAAATATCTCTATAAAAAGAATAGATATGATGAAGGTATCACTGTTTTGCGAAATGGGCTGAAACTTGATCCGCTTTGGGGGCAGGGTGTTGAGCAACTTATGAAAATCCAAGTGAAGAATGATAATTTATTTCAAGCGATGAAAACATATAGAAATTATGAAAAACTACTAAAAAAAGAGCTTGATCTTTCACCCGATAGAGAAATATCATATTTCTTTAATGATATCATCAGGCAAATCAATAATATATAGTCCGAATAGTAAGTATACTTACTCGATCAACAATTATTCCTTTAGATTCATAAGGCCCAATATAATAAGATACCAATTGTCTGTTTGTGTGTGTTCTAATATTTTTGTACCACTATATGGCACATAATTGACACAAACTCTATTCGCAGTTCTCAGTGTAAATGAATATGGAATTTGCAAATAGTATCAAGTCAGCAATAGTAGGTTATTGAATTGCATCATTATAATCATATAATTCAGTTTCTTTGCTTATGCAGTTCTTATCAAATAAGTTCGAAGTTCATCAACTAAGGGACGCCAATTTGTACTCTGTTGTAACTCAATCAATTAATAGAATCACCCCGAAGCGATGATTTTTTAAAATTGTTACATAATTATCATGGTATCAACGCTTTATAAAAGTTCGAAAATCTTCTATAAAGGATCGTCATTTTTTAATATATCAAAAAATCAATTTTAAGGAAAATTGTGTGATTTACAGGCATCTTATTTATAAGATCGTATTTTATTTATAAAAAAAACGTCACCAAGATTGACTTAGCAGGAAATCGCCGCTACTGACTCCCTATTCGAAGGATCATTGTTATTTTTGGGGCGACATTGGGACCAGATACGATACATTTCATCTGATTCTGTTTTACGATTGATGATATTATCTATCTTTCCACCTTCAACTAGATTCACCAAGGTATCAAGTATCAGCTGGTCAAATGAAAATGTCATTTCTTCTTTCATAATACGGAGCGCTTTGTCGGCTGAAAACATTTTTCGATATGGTCGATCAGATGTAAGAGCATCAAAAACATCGGCGACAGCTATTATTCTTGCGCTTGACGGAATTAATTCTCCCTTAAGACCTGAAGGGTACCCGGAACCATCGAATTTTTCATGGTGATGACGAATCATCGGCAGAATATCCCATGGCAATTTGATTCCATTGAGAACTTGGACGCCTTTGTCGGGATGGGTTTTTATTTCATCAAATTCTTCAGAGGTAAGCTTTTCCGGTTTTTTGAGTAATTCATCGGCGATATTTAATTTCCCAATATCATGCAATAACGCGCCGGCTACTGTGGCCTTTGTTTCATGATCGGAAAGACTTAGTTTCTGGCAGATCATTAAGGTCAAATGTGCAACACGGTCGGAGTGACCTTTTGTATAAGGGTCCTTATGATCTGCCCTTGCCGCCATTGCATCAAAAACCTTTAGATATAATTCCTCAATGGAATTAATAAGGTTCTCTGTATTTTCAACTTTGCCCGATGCCTTGAATTGATGAAAAAGCTGAAAGGCTCGTTCAAGAGTTTGCAGGGCTTCCATATGCTGATCAGTTTCAAAGAGAAGATTTCCTTTTTCAAAAAATAATTCAGCGGCATTAAATTGAAGACCAAGTTCTTCTGCCAGCAGAAAAGCCTCATCAAAGTATTTCTGAGCAACATCAAACTCTTTATTATTATATGCAATTTTGCCCGCTAATTTTCTCATTTCAACCCACTGGGCATTTCGTAATTCTTTTGCTTCAAGATATCTTTTTGTCGCCTGACAATACCGACTGGCATCGGAGTAGTTGCCCGTCTTAAGGGAAAGATCAGTCAGGCTAAGATTCAGAATTAAAATGAGTGATTCATCTTTTACTGTCCCAGCAACCTGTAGAGCCGATAAAAAGGAATCTCGGGCATTTATAAGTTGCCCCTGTTCCAAAAGCGTAATACCAATATTATTAAGAGTGTATGCGCTCTTTCTAATCTCGCCTTCCTTTTCAAAAACATCTTTTGCCTTAAAATAACACTCCAGGGCTGCCTTCCAATCGCCTCTAATATTCTTGATTGTACCCAGATTATTAAAAAGGTCGGCATATATAATGTGCAGCTTTTCTTGAAGAGCAATCTCTATTGCCTCATCGTAGGTCGCTTCAACATCATCAAATTCGCCAAGATTTATATATATGGCACCAAGATTTCTGAGACTCCTACAAATACCTGAGGCATCGTTCAACCGCCGAAAGCCCGACAAAGCACGATGAATATAACCAAGAGCCTTATCATTTTCACCAGTTTTGGACATAAGTTGACCGATTTCAAGAAAGACATCTACTCGTTTTGAGAGCAGTTTTTCGTCCTGACAATAATCGAGTAATTTTTGATATTCTGCTATTGCATGACTATATCTACCCAGTCTGGATAGGACTTTTCCTTTTTCACTGTGAAGTTCGTATCTGAGTTCTATCGAGAAAATGGGGAGGCCTTTGGCCTCCCACAATTCCTCCATTGAATTCAAATGTTTTAACGCTCGTTCATAATCGAAGTCATAACTGGCGGCTTTGGCTAGGTCTAGAAATTGTGATAGCGTCTGTCCCCACCTGCTATCAATTCCCATGTTGTTTTTTGCCAAGTGTGTATCCACCAAATATTTATCTTTATGCGGAGTGTTGCTCATGATGATTACTTCGCCGATGTTTCCAAATTCTTTAGCATTGTGACGGCTTTTTCCAATTGTGCGCCGCCGGTTTTCTTAAGCAATGTGATTGCTGCATCTATACGTGAACGTGCAATATTAGTCTCACCCAACTCAATTGCCACTTTCCCGGATTCAAACAATATTTCCGCTTCCTGTTGAAGCAGATTTTTTTCTCGGGAAAGCCTCAAAGCATCGTTGAGAATCGCTACAGCTTTAACCAAATCTCCCGACAATCGATTTACGTCGGCATCCACCAATGCCAGATCAGTTTCGAGGTAAGGAGTTTTTGATGTAGGAAGCAATTCTTTGGCAGCCTTGATCAATGATCGGGCGGCGACAATATCGGATAATTTCAAGTGTAACCGAGCCTTATTGTGATAGCACATCTGAACAAGACTTGCATTTTTTAATTCCAAAGCAAGTACAAGAGCTTCCTCAAATGCCTTTTTGGATTCTTGATATTCGCCGATTTCCATCTGGGCCAAACCTATATTATGAAGAATATGTGCCTGATGAGATTTATTGTCAGACCTTCTAAAATCGGACAGACAGAGACCAAAAATCTTAATTGATTCCCGTTGTTCACCCTTAATAGATTTAATGGCACCCTGGGTATTAAGAATAGTAGCTCTTAAATTGAAATCACCTGATTTGGTTGCCCAATCAATTGCACGACGACAGAGACTATTTGAGTCATCAAATTTACCCAGCTGAAATTTCATATTTGCCAGATTTCGTGTTGACTCAGCAGCACTCTTGAAATCATTCTGTTCAAGAAATAATGTTGTGGCTTTACTGCAAGCTTCCTCGGCCCGATCCCACTGACCGGTCTGAATATAAATTCGTCCGAATTCTTTTGCAATCTCGCCTATAACCATGTTATCGTCGTTTGCTTTCTTATGCTTAAGTGCTTCGTTAAGAAGATGGAAAGCCACCGTAGTGTTGCCTTGTTTCATCCAATCCCTTGCCAGGCTGAGCAGATTCCGTGGGTCATGAGAATCAAGACCGTATCTGTTTTTTGTTAATTCAGCCATTTTATTACCTACTTGTGACATTTCCTTTATAAGTTACCTTTAGTTATCCTATCGTTCGTCCGTAATTAATGCATAAGCGGAAAAGTGATAAACTTCCGCAATAACCAGCTTATTAGCCTGATCAAGAACACAATCAATAATATCCCATTCGCCCGTACTTTTATTCAGCCAGGCCATTTTTATAGTAGTTTCGTCAATACCAGATAAATCGGCGTCACGATAGTTCATCGCTACCCGAACTGGTACATTGAAGAATAAACCATCAGTGCCAAAATTATTGGCAAAAACGGTCAAATCAGGGATACTGATTGAAATCAGGGTATCGCTACTCAAAGCATTAGGCGGGAAATAGAGTTCTACATCATGAAAAGCTACAACTCCTCCATCGGCAGCCGAAACTATAGTTTCAGTATATGCCTCATCCCCAAGAACTTTTGATGCGGCAAATGTCCTCTTTAAAAGAGTTGTACTACTTTGAGTATCCGGACTGACTGGAGCTTTTGAGCAACCAACCAAACCGACGAATGCAAAGAGACATAATACAAACAATGTCGTGAAAAGCTTGGTGTGTCTTGAAATTAACATCTACTTTCTCCTTTCAAACGTTTTCTGCATTTCATTGAACTGGGTTTTGAATAGGCGATTATTATGCCAATCTCGACATTAAAAACTTAACTACATATGCTTTAGCGCGTTAGGAGGAGAAAATCTGATATTCAAATTGAACTAAAAATCTATATTGGGAAAGCAAGTGGGATAAAATGTGCCAGTAGATTTTATCTATAAAGTCATATTGTGTTATATGTGATTGTATAACATGGATTTAAGCATAATGAAGGTATTGGGCTATTTTGTGCCGGTTGATCGTGATTTGCGCTTATTCTTATTTAACTTGTTGTTATCCATTATCCTACGAAGTCGCGCTCGCGAGATTCCAAGCAGTTTTGCAGCTTCGGTTCGGTTCCACTCAACAAAATTCAGTATTTCACCAACAACCTGTTTTTCGATTGATTTAAGTGCTATTCCCTGTCTGGGAACATCGATAATTATCTGCCGCCTATCCTTGATGCTGATTCGCCCGTTCGAAATAGCCTCGCTAATCTGTTTGGGTTTTATTTTGTCTGTTGATGCCAGAAGCACTATTCGCTCCATAACATTCCTTAATTCACGAACATTACCGGGCCAATTATAATCATTTAATTTGCTAATAGCTTCGTTGGAGATTGAGAGTGATGGCTTGTTATATATAGTACGATAGAAATCAAAATTGTTTTTGGCCAATTCTTCAATATCTTCTTTTCGTTCGTGCAGAGATGGCAGATGAATTGCAATAAGATTCAATCTAAAAAGCAAGTCTCTCCGGAATTGGTTGGCTTCAACTGCCTCCTCCAAATTTACATTGGTTGCGGCCAGAACTCTGACATTTATATCTTTATCTGCAACTGCTCCAAGCGGCCGCAGGGTTCTGCTTTCAAGTATTTTGAGTAGTTTGGCCTGTGCCGAAAGAGATAGATTTCCTATTTCATCCAAAAAGATTGTACCGTTATCGGCAAATTCAAATAAACCGATTTTGTCTGATTTGGCATCGGTAAAGGCACCTTTTATATGGCCAAATAGTTCTGATTCAAACAGTTCATCGGGAATTGCCGAACAATTAACCTCGACAAAGTTGCTATCTTTTCTGACACCTGTATGATGCATCACTTTAGCCAGTAAATCTTTACCGGTTCCGGTTTCCCCAAAAAATATTGCATTTGGATAATCAACATCGCTGAGTTGGGTTATCATATTTTTGATTTTGACCATCTTGGGTGAGATTCCGATTAAGGCATCGACATCATATCGGGAATCACTCGATTTGTTTGATGTTTTCTCAGGCTTCTTTTGAGGATCGGGAGCATCCAGGAAACCACTCACTCTTGAGTTATATTCATCTTTTGTCAGAATTTCCGCAACACCCATTTTTGCAATTTCTATTGTTTTATTTTCAGAAATTGAATCGGATACTCCAATAATACGCAGTCTATCAAATGATTGTATTAGTTGATTGAGAAATTCCGGTTTAATAAAATCATTATTCTCCACATCGACATATACCGTCCCCTTATTCCAATTATTTTTTGGAATTATAGGTTCGACTTGTGACGAAACCTCACTAACCATTTCCGGTTTTTCGGAACATATTTTGTCCCAATTACTTGAGAAGAGGTTTCTGCCGTACAAAATTACGCCGGATAGCATACTATTCATCATTTTCAGTATATCGGCATAATACACTTACAGTTAAGCGACTTTTAGATCATACAAAACAATGAACAATGAATTATGTTTCGAAAATTGTGCGCATTTTTTTGCGAAAGCCCTTTCTATTGCCATTAGGGTGGCAAACTGGCAATGGAAATACTAATCCTGATTTTGTTTCAGTATCAAATTATATTATGGATTTTAAAATTAAGGAATTATTGTTATTCCCGTATTGTAAAATATTAAGTCACAATAAATTAATTCAATCAGATAATTTTAATATACTATGCAACTTGTATCAAATAATTTCTAAGTTCATCAATTAAGGGACGCCAATTTTTGTAACTCCTTAAATATCAATAGTATAGATATAAACCAATTTATTTGATTAATCTTAATCACACGCGCTCATATTCAAGGTTGTTTCCCGATAATATTTTCTTATATTAGGTTTATCAATAAGTAAGGCAGGAGAAAATTTGTGTCTGATAATCATGATGATGATAAGACGCAGTCCTTTACTCCTCTGATCAAAAACACCAATGTGGGACATTATCGGATTATCGAGAAAATCGGTGCCGGTGGGATGGGTGAGGTCTATCTGGCAGAGGATACAAAACTAAAACGACAGGTAGCACTTAAGTTTCTGCCATATCATTTTCTTTCCGATGAAACCGCCAAAGCTCGGTTCAGACGTGAGGCACAAGCGGCCGCAAAATTGAATCATCCCAATATTGTGACTATTTATGAAGTCTCGGAATATATGAATCGGCCGTTTTTTGCGATGGAATGTTGTGACGGCAAGCCGCTGAGGGATGTTATCAAAGAGAAAGAATTAAGTATCGATGAATCAATCAATCTGACTATTCAAATCTGCGAGGGATTAGAGAAGGCTCATCAGGCCGGGATAGTGCATCGGGATATTAAGCCATCGAATATTGTAATCGACTCGGATGGTCGACCCAAACTGCTTGATTTTGGTCTTGCCACTGTTCAGGGGACAGAAAAACTAACTCAAACCGGATCGACGCTCGGTACGATCGGTTATATGTCACCAGAGCAGATTGAGGTTAAAGAGATTGACCATAGGTCAGACCTGTTTTCGCTCGGCGTTGTTCTGTATGAAATGATAACCGGTCGTTTACCTTTTAAAGGTGACACTGAGGCGGGAACGTTAAATTCGATACTAAATGACACACCTGAACCGTTATCAAGATACAAAAGCAATGTCCCCGATCAATTACAGCAAATAGTTACAAAATTATTGGAAAAGAATCCGGCCTATCGTTACCAATCAGCGGCCGGGGTTTTATCTGATTTGAAGCGATTATCTTCAGTTACGCTGCCAGCTCGGAAAGGCAATCTTGGTTTGTGGATCGCGACTGCGGCCGTAATTATTGTCGCCGGGTATTTTCTTGTAAATAATTTTTTGATAACCGACAGGGCCAAAAATGTTGCTGGGGATAATTCGATTGCCGTTCTGATATTTCGTGACCAGAGTCCGAATAAAGACCAGGAGTATTTCTGTGAGGGCATGACCGATGCCATAATCGGCAGGCTTTCGGGAATACAAAATCTCAAAGTTGTTTCATTGACATCGGTTCTAAGATTTAAGGATACAGACAGGGATCTCAAAAAAATAGGTAAAGAATTGGGCGTGGAAACAATTCTTGAGGGAAGTATCCAAAAGGAGCGAGATAGAATCAGGATTCGGGCGCAGTTGATTGATGTTTCAGAGGACGCTCATCTCTGGTCGGATCAATTTGATCAAAAGCTCGAATCGGTTTTTGACGTTCAGGATGATATCTCGCGCGCGATTGTTGATGCCATGAAAATCAAATTGTTTGGTGAAGATACGACTATTTTTGCTCATCGTTATACGGAAAATATAGAAGCGTATAATTTTTATGTGCGTGGCCGCCATCTGTGGAACAAACGAACCGAGCAAGATATTAAAAAGGCAATTGAGCATTTTGAGAGTGCGATTGAGCTGGATCCCTATTATGCCCTGGCATACTCCGGTTTGGCTGATGCCTGGGCCATCTTGCCCGATTATCTTGATGTACCGGGAGCCGTCACTCGAACAGGTGCAAATGTGAAGGCCCGAGAGGCCGCGGAGATGGCTGTCGAGCTTGATGAAAATCTTGCCGAAGCTCACACATCGCAGGGTTTGATTCACAGTTACGAGAACAATTGGGCGGAATCTGAAAAGGAATTCTTACGAGCAATTGAACTTAATCCCGGGTATTTTTGGGCGCACTACTGGTATTCTATGGTGTTGGAAGACATGGCCAGATATCCGGAACAAATCCGGGAGAATGAGATTGCCTTTGAGTTGAATCCGATGTCAATTCCTCTCATTACCAACAGGGCATATAGAAAAAAGCTGAACTTCGAATGGAAGGAAGCGGAAGAACTATACAAGCGCCTGATTGAAATCGAACCTAATCGGCGGTATTCTTATACTGAGTACGCCATCTTTTTGGCAATATGCATGGGCAGGAATGAGGATGCCATCCGGCAATGTTCCCTGGCCGTCGAGGTTGACAAAAATGCCTACAATAATATGGCCTATATGTACGAGTGGATCGGTGATTTTGAAAAGGCTCTTTGGGCGGCCAACATGTACATTGAATCAGCGCAGTATAAATACGATGCCTATGATACCCGGGGGAAAATCTTTATGCTCAGTGGCAAACTCGACAGTGCTGAAGTATGGTTTAAAAAAGCTCTTGAGCTTAAGCCAGACTATGTTACCAGCCTCAGGCGTTTGGGACGCGTGTATATGTTCAAACAGGAGTATGCGAAAGCGGAAAGCCTGTACCAAATTATTGCTTCCCATCCTGATAAAGACATCAGAGCAAGTGGTAGGCTTCTTTTAACACAAATACCTTTATATCAGGGCAAACTAAAAGAGGGCCTGCGTATGTTGGATGAGTTAAAAGATAAAGCTATTGCTGAGTCCATAACAACACAATCTTGGATGGGCTCGGGTTTTTATAGGAAAGGGCTGATTTACGAAGAACTACTTAATGATCAAAAGTCATCTACGGTAGAATATGAAAAAACAATAGAGACGCTGAAAGATATCTACCCAAATAGTAATCTTGTGGCTAACTCGAGAGCAAATATAGCTTACAATTTTGCCAAAGAGGGTAATTTTGATAAGGCCAACCAACTGCTTAAAGAGTTAGAACAGGATATTGACAGGTATGGACCTTCAGCTTTGAATGATTACTTGATAGCAGTTGCGGGCATAGAAGAAGAAAAAGGAAACTATGATATTGCCAGAACCTATTGGGAGAAAATATACAAAGTGAGCCCGGTCTTTTATGTCTCCAAATATATTGGGATAAATTATCTAAAGGCAGGACGCCCAGCAA
Organism: Candidatus Zixiibacteriota bacterium; assembly: GCA_024230695.1. The sequence goes on along the minus strand of JAAERC010001235.1, from coordinate 24,069 downwards.
ATGCTATAAAAGTATTTGAGAGAATCATTAACCGTTATGAATCGAATCGTTCTGCATTTCCTGGCTTGTCAGTTTTGGCTCACTATTATCTCGGGCAGGCGTATGAGGAAACTGGAAGATATGACGAGGCTATCGAGCAATACGAAACATTCCTCGACATCTGGAAAAACGCCGATGATGGCATTGAAGCAATTGATGATGCCAAAGAGCGTCTGGCAAAGTTGAAGAGCAGTTCGTGACAGCTGACTTATCTAAGCAACTCGTATCAAGTAATTTCGAAGTTCATCAACTAAGGGACGCCATTTATTTTATTATCTATTTAATACTAATGCCCACAATCTTTGACACCAAAATTGATTCATCAGGCTGATCTGTATTTTCCGATACTCTCCATATTTTATCAAATTTAAGCTTAGGATTTTCAACCGATACTTTGGAATACTTCTCCTTTTCTTTCAAGGTAATACTTGTTTTTGATTTGCCCTCAATTGCAGCCTGAAGTAATGATGACGTAATTAATTTTGTTAAGTGAGTTTCCTCTTTGCACTCTGACAAGTTTGTTTTAACCGATTTCACTATATCCTCTATAAAGATCTCACTCGAGTTTTCAATTTTCCCAAGAAGATTTTGAATTGGTTCCTTATAATAGCTATCAACATTTTTTGAAAGATTCACCAGTGCAACAATTAGAATTACAGCTTCATTTATGTCCAACTGATTTAAGGGAATCCTGGTATTGTTGCAAAAAGTATAACCTCTAAGGTCTTTATCATAATACAATGGAAAACCTGCTCTAGAAATCTTGTCTAAATATCTAAATGCTGTTCGTCTTGAAATATCGCATTTTTTCATTATAGATTTCAGGGTTACACCTCTTCTATTGTATAGCAGATTTACAATCACTATAAGCTGATTTAATGCACTCATATTATTTTGCAGATGTCCATATCATTAATTAATATTTTAGTTTGTACTATCATCATCCGGATAAGAATATGTGGTATCAGGTGCAGTTTGATCTTCTCCGGTTGGAACTGGCGGAATCTCGATCGGCAATTCACCCGCGCCACCTTCGGCGTTACCAATAAACGGAATAATGAAAATGCAAGTAATCATTATAAGTAGTAATGCCCTAAATGATTGATTGCCGGTTTTCGTTTTGTTTTTGTCTGAATACATTTTTGCCTCCATAGAGTTAAGATTATTGAATACACGTTTATAGGAGGTTCAAAAAACTTGCCAAAAACTCAACTATATATATTGCTATTGTAAGGCTTTAATTTGCTTGGTCTTACGTCAAATTGTCTTATATAGTTTAATAACAGAAATGCCACATTATTTACCGCTATTGGCAATGTGGTTTTTGGCTATTATTTCTTTGACTGAACGCCGCAATCAAATTTGCGACTTAGTTTAATTATAATTTGTGCGGTTATATGTCTTGGTCAAGATTGAATTTCTTGATTTTTCTTCGTAAGGTAGATAATGGAATTTCCAGAATACTGGCAACTTTTGATTGGTTTCCTTTGTGTTGTTGCAGTAGTTCATAAATTTTCGCATTAAGAAGTAAATCAGAATCAGCTTCGGTACTTTCAGCTATTGATATTGGCAAATCTTTGATTTTGATTTCATCACCTTTTTGCAGGATACAAATTCGTTCGACTAGATTTCTTAATTCACGGATATTGCCCGGCCATCGGTAAGATAGCATACAATGCATCGCCCCTTCAGAAAAAGTTGGTCGCTCATTTTCATCTGGCAAAAATTTATTCATAAAATGATTTACCAGCTCAGGAATGTCTTCTGGTCTTTCACGAAGCGGAGGGACAACAATTTCAATTGTATTAATTCTATGATACAGATCTTCTCTGAATTTATCCTGCTCAATCAACTTTTTTATATCTTTATTGGTGGCATAAATAAATCTAATGTCTACAGAAATTGAAATATTGCTGCCAACTTTTTCAAAAACCTGCTCCTCAACTACTCTAAGAATTTTGGCCTGAATTTCAATAGGCATATCCCCTATCTCATCCAGAAATAAAGTGCCACCATCGGCTGCCGAGAATTTTCCATCTCGTGGCTCAACCTCAGTTGCAACTTTTCTTGCCACACCAAATAGCTCACTTTCGATCAGAGTGCTGGCAATCGCCGAACTATTGAGAATAACCAGCGGCTCAGATGCCCTTGCACTCACCTTATGTATATAATCACACACAAGTTCCTTGCCGGTGCAGCTTTCCCCCATAATCAGGACACTCGCCTTTGATTTTGCAATATCGGGTAATTTGTCAATTAATTCTGACATAATTTTTGAACGATATACAATTTTATTCTTTATCCCCAAATCTTCCAATTGTCTTTTTAATTGTTGCCGCGACATATCGGCATCTCTATAGTTTTGCAACGATGATAAAACGATTGAAATAAAATTGGCGATTGATTTGACAAACATAATATCGCCAACATCAAACAAACCCGGTATCGTATGATGATCAAGATACAACACTCCAATATTATTTCCGCCATTTGTAATTGGTATGCAAATCACCGATCTAATATTATGTATGACAATACTTCTAAATTCCTTGGTTCGTTTGTTATACTGCGCATCATCTATAATAAGAGGTTTCTGCTGCTTGGAGACATATGCCGGAATTGATCGGCTTATACTTTCAATATCCTTAAGGCTCTTTTTATCGCAATTAACTGATGATTTAATTTTTAGTTTTCCGGGATTATCGGTGCTGGCTAATAATAAAGCACCACGTTCGGCACCAACTTCTTCAATAACGAAATCAAGCAATTTATTAACCGCTGATTCATAATCATCAATTTCATTGAGAATCTCTGAAATACCAAAAATAGTTTTCTGAACGAGAAAAGTTTCGGCCGATTTTGCATCCAATTCGCTTAATTTATCATTGGATATTTCAGAAAAATGCGTATTGTTCAGAGTATCCGCAATCTGCCTACTATGCTTTAAAAAGGCGGCTGACAATTTTATTTGAGAATTAATTAAATAGTGATCGGCAATTTGGTTACATAAAAAATACGCAAAAAACTTTTGTCCCGATGAGTCCAATATTCTGTAACATTTTTTTAAATTTGAAACATTTGTCCTTCTTTTACGCAAGAGATTTCCTCGAGTATTCACAAGTTGTGCAATTGCTTTATAAATTGGAATATCACCTGATTTTATCATGGATGAAAGTGGCGCGGCAGTTTTTAATGCAGATGAAATATCATTTCCTTTTTTAGATATGAGGATATATAGCAAACATGTGGCGGCGAAAAGATGGCATCGTGATTGAATTAGATTTTTTAATATTGATATTAATTCAGATCGTTGATCAATTCCCAAATTTATTTCATTATTTAATTTTTCAATTAAATCTATTTCCGCCAGAGATGAACTATCTTGAAGTTGACTAAATCTAACTTTTGAATTCTCTATATGCTCAAGACATGAAGATGAATTACTTTGGTACAAGGCAATTTCTGCAAGAACCGCTTCGGATTCGGCAACATATCGTTGCGGATCATCAGGATGTGTAAAATATTTTCCCAAATTTAATGAATCTTTTGCCTTTTGATAATCACCCAGATTGGATTCTGCCGTACCTTTACATAAATAATATCTCTGTTTGAACACTCGACTATTCTTGAATAAGTCTGATACCTTTATTTTTTCAAGCCAATAGGCAACCTTATATGAATTATTAAGACGGGAATTGGCGACAGCCAATGTTAGAAACACATTATTAACAATTGTATTATTTAACACTTGGTCGGCCGCATTTAATGCCAGTTCGCCATACTCTATTGCTTTTCTATAATTGGACTGTTCAAAGCTGATAACTGAGAGATTACCATAGATGGAAGAAAGACCAGATTTGAGGTCAAGAATTTTATATATTTTTGCACTCTTAAGAAGAAATTTTTCGGCCCTTAAAAAATCGCCTTCTCTTCGATATAGCATTCCAATATCATGATATACTTTGGACAAAAGTTCATCATATCCGTTCTTTTTGGCAATTTTTTCGGCATTAAACAAAAGCTTTTTACTTTGATCGTTTTCTCCTCGTTGGCTCAAAATCCAAGCTTTTAATCTTAATAAATCTTCTTGAATTTCTATATTCTTCAATTTTTTGGCGAAAGTTAAACCACAGCCAATCCATTCTTCTGATTTTTTGAAGCGATGTTTTGCCATCTCCAAAAAAGATAGGCGGTAAATTATTTTCAAAGCATCGTTGTTATTCTCTCGTAGTAGCTCTAATAGGCAGGTCAAATATTTGATTGAGTCATCAATTCGACCCAATTTGCCGGTTAATATAGATAATGCTCTTAATATTTCAATTTTAGTGTTTTTCTTTTTTGAATCCACCTTGTTGGTCATTAAATCCAAGGAATTCTGTAAAATAAGAAAACTTTTTAAGACGGCTTCACTTTTTCCGCTTCTATTAATATCTCTGGCAATTTCCAGTACAGACTCAATATAAAAATTACGATTAGATGTAATCAATTTACAATCACTATAAATAGTATCAGCCTGCTCATATATTAAGTTTAATAAGCTATCTGAAACATCAAATTGCCAATAATGCTCATACATAGTTATCTCTGATTTTTCTATCAGTTGCTTAAATAGCATCAGAAATTTTAACTGGTTCTTTTTTAGCAGTAAATTTAGATCAGTGACAAATTCATCATGAAGTCCAAAAATATTATTTTTACTATGAAGAAATTCATTTAGTCCTTTTTTCTTCCTCAGGCTCAATTTTTTTTCGGTCCAGTATTTAGATACCAAAAGAGCCGTCAATAATGTTTTTTGGCCAATTTTAACTTTCTTCTTATCTATAATCTTATATTGTTCGAGAGAATTAATTAGGATTGATGGCCGTAAGGTCGGTTGTTTAGTTATCAACTTTGATACTAAATCATTAATATTATTTATTACTGAAGAGATCTCATTAGATTGTCTTGAATCATCACCCTCCAAATAATTAATACAATCCGACAATATAATACCAAGTGAATAATTATCAGCAAAATAACCAATTTTCCTATTATCAAACAGTTCAGGTGCAATATGTTTAGGCGTTCCAAAAATCTTTGCCTGGGCGGATGTACCTTCAGGGCAAAGAAAATCAAGATCTATTAAAGTTATCTTTGGATCGTCACTTGATGTGTCAATTAAAAAATTGCTGAGTTTAAGATCGCAATGAACCAGATCCAAAAAATGAAGATAATCAACTATTATACATACTTGAATTAAAGACACAGGAAAATATCTCCAAAAATCGTCTGAAGTCATATTCCTCCAACGTTTTGGATTCAAGTATGGATATTCTATCTGGATAATGCCATTTTCAACTGTTTTTCCGATCGCAGTAGTGATTTTATGGCTTTTTATGCATTGTTGTGAGTCGAACGACCTTTCAAGAAATGTTAATTTTATCTCATTATTCAAATCGGCCGTTGTTGATGGTACCTTAACAATGCATAATTGCTCAGATATTATATTATAGGCAAACCATGTTTGAACCAGAGTATTTTCTGAAAGGAGCTCCAAAAATCTGTATTTTTTCGAATCTGATAACTTCTGCAATATATTAAACTCTTTTGACTAAGTTAAAATGCATATTAAAATTTAGTTGATTTCGTCAAAATGTCAAACAGTTTCGCGAATATCGTTAATTAGACACCTCATTACTATTAATAATCAAAATATTCTATTAATCAAAAAAACTTATTTTTCAGTGCCAGTAAATGACACCGGTCATAGCTATTATATAAAAAGGAGGGGGAAAATAGTTCGGGGTCGGGTCCTGTTCCCTTTATCAGGGGTGGGGCTACAGAATGATACCAGCCCGGCCCCTGTTTTTTTCATTTTGAAAACTATCGTCTTAGCATATAGTCGGTATAATTGGATAGATTATATTAAATACATGATTTGGATGGAACAGGACAAGCGCCAAAATATCTGTGCCCCCCCTCTTTATTCTCCCGATATGAAATATACCTTTTTTGCGACACTCATAACTTTTGTGCCAAACCTTTCTAAGCGAGCTTTAAGTTGATTTATATCTTCGTTGGAATTTAATGCAATATGAATTTGCTCAATAAGTTTTTCAAGTGATTCTGTATCAGAAATTTGACTTCTAATGGTTTCCCAAGCAACAGAAGTATTTAGAAAAAAATCCATTTCACTATCGGTAAGAATATTGTGTTTCTTTTTGCTATTTTGAGGTATATAGTTTTCCATATTGCTTTCTCTCCCAATTACATCATCTGTAATGGATTGATTATTCTCTATATTAGAAGAAAGATAACTAAGAAGGGTGTCAGAATCTGGCACCAGAGTACGCAAAAAAATTAAAATTTGCTGTTAATTTGCCTATTCTGTTTCCTTCAAAAAAGTTCGAAGATCTTCTATAAAGGGACGCCAATTTATCTTCCATCTGGCTAATATTCACTTAATTTAAATTCGCTAATTGGAAGTCCAAGATTTCTTTTTATTGGCTATAATGATATAGTTTACTCGCTATTCGCATATATAACGGACTATTATTGACTCGACCGGATTTTTTATCCGGCCGAGTTATATTACTGTGAATCTGCCACTTATGGATCAAGTGGCTATTTTATCATGAGGTTTATTCAACAGAAGGGCATTTGATATCCAACCAGGAAACATTTGCTCCATTTGTGTTTAGATGCAGAAATTTGAAAAGCCGTCCCGCTCCCGGATCTGAAGACGGAATGATTTTTTGAAAGAGCATACTTGAAGCCGAAGAATATCTATCGGTCAATTTGCTCTTATACGCTTCACGGGCGTGTGCCGTTAATGGTTCGCCAATTACTTCACCGGTTAACGGATTTACCGGTGTAATACTCAGTTCGCCCTGAGCATGGAAAATCATTGAATAATCTCCATGTTCATTTAACCTGATTGTCTGAACCATATGAACCGGACCCTGAACATAAACATAGTCCATCGGACCTGATGAACAGAATGGTTTGGGTATAATTTGACCAAATTCAATGACAAAATCCTTTTGATATGTACCAGAAGTACGCTCTACTTTTCCCATCAAATTCAAAATCATGGCATGGCCATCGGAACCGATTGGAACATTTTCGGTGACATCACTCAATGGTCCGCCAATGCTATACCTAAGATCAGTTGGTAATTCATTATAAATTATGGCTGGAATTGAACTGAACGGTGATTCATTGATTTGATCTGTAGGAATCATCGGAATATCTGTATCCAGTAAGCCACTTCTGATAAAATCGGCAATAACAAGCTGTTCAGCCAGTTCCCAGCTAATTACCTGATGATCAGTTGTACCCGGTATTAGAATTTCAAAATGGGCATTGGCAACTGTCCATTTTCCCAAACGGTAGAGCCGTAAATGAAATCGAGCAGGCCCAAAATCACCACATGATAATTGAATCGATCCTGCCGTCCATCCATCATCGCCCCCATAACTGGCTTCAACAAAACCAATTGCATCCTGCCAAGTATCATTAAATGGCGGAACATCCGGAAAACCGGTCGCAGTACGATCACCATCTAATGAAAAAAGAGCAGCCCTGATATCCCGCGGATCGGCCTCACCAATAAAAATCAGATTTATGGGACATACCGGGTTCGCGGAAAAATCATTTCCGGAATATGGCCAAAAATTCAAATTATCTTCACCAACGCTGACTGTAACAAGCGGCGATGGGGCTGGCGCAAAAGTGCCAAACTTATTTGCTGTGGTAGTTAGCCCAGAAATTTCCGCTTCCAGACTATCAATGGGTGTTTGTGGCTCCATTGCATTCTCGCAACCCATAAATAGAATCCCAAGCGCTATCAGCCCAATTAGTAATACAAATATATTTTTCATGGTTATCCTCCGTTAGAACATTCTAATTTAATTAATAGATACTTGGCCATTTAAAGTTTTAAGTAAACCTCCCTTCATCATTCTCCCTTTGTTATTCAAATTAGTTTGACTAATTTTTCATTATTAATTAGCAACCTGAATGCCAAATTTAAAAAAGTAGTAGCTACAATGTTATTCGACTGAATAACATAAGGTTAGAGAAACATGCGACTTGGAATATTCATTCTATAGAGTGGTAAGTAGCTATTCAAAATTTAATCCACAGACTTGATTTTTAATATCTTAGATATTACAAATATATGTATCACATTATTTTAAATTGTTATTCCGAGATGGATATCAAATATCCGTCTCATAAAGATTTGACATTCTATCAAGAATTTGTATTTTTGATGTACCAGTTTGTTTTTATATCAAAGAATTGGAGTTTTATTATGAAAGGCGATTCGGGGAATGAAAGCCTGCATAATGTTCTTGACGAATTGAGATGTATCAATCGTATTATTGACAAAATATGTCGGGTTCGCGAAACTAATCATATCATGTCAATAATAATCGATGAGCTGACTTCAGCTACTGGTGCCGATCAAGGAGTTATAAATTTAATCTCACCGAGCAAAGAAGCGGAGTTGGTAACTATAGTTCGCAAAGACACGACATCTGAAAATGAAATTCCTTATAAGGTAAACAGTCTGCTTACCGGTTGGGTATTAAAAGAAAGCAAATTTCTTAAAATTGATGATCTTGATAGTGATGAAAGATTTAAAGGTTTGTCGTCTGAAAAGGGTCGCTTTAAATCAATTCTTTGTTTTCCAATGATTGTTAGAGGCGAGATAATCGGTCTGACAAGTTTGGTAAAATCAGCTCAGAATGGTTTATTTAGCGATGATAATTGCCGGTTAACCGGGATAGTCGTGTCTCAATCAGCTCAGATCCTTAGTAATGCTTTTTTGATGGAAGAACTGGCCAGGAACAATGAATTACTTGAAATATCCAAAGAAAAACTTCAGAATGAAAATGTTCGTCTTAAAGTAGAACTTGGGACAAGTTTTTCATTTGAAAATATAGTAGGTAATTCCAGAGTCTTAAAAGATGTCTTAACTCTCGCTTCTAAGGTCAGCACAAATGACTCACCACTATTGGTAACCGGACCGACCGGAACCGGTAAGGAGCTGATGGCTCATGCTATTCATTTTAACAGTTTTCGTAAGGATAAACCATTTGTAGTAAAAAATTGTGGTATTAAAACCGAATCGCTTCTGGAGGCTGAGTTGTTTGGATACACCAAAGGTGCCTTTACCGGAGCGGATAAAAATAAACCGGGATTGTTTAAAGAAGCTGATGGCGGCACTATTTTTCTTGATGAAATAGGTGATGCACCTTTGTCAACACAGATGGCAATTTTAAGAGTTTTGGAAAATGGCGAAATCAGGCCGGTCGGAGCTTCAAAGACTGAGTTTGTTGATGTTCGTGTAATTTCGGCAACTAATAGAGATTTGAAGAAGAAGATGGAGGACGGCAGTTTCCGTCAGGATCTTTTTTATCGTCTGAATACTTTTACTATTGAGTTACCATCGTTGCAACAACGTCGAGAAGATATCCCTCTTCTTGCGCAGTATTTTCTCAAAAAGCTAAAAACCAAGTTTAATAACGATAATTTATCTTTCTCCCCGACCGCGTTGGATTTTCTTACCAAATATTCTTGGCCGGGTAACATCAGACAACTTGAAAATGAAATTGAGCGAGCGGCGGTTACCTGCAATTCCGACACAATTGAAAAAAGTGATTTTTCTCGGGAAGTATTTGATTCGGCCTTATCACCTTCTGATTATAGTTTGTATCGCGGTCCGCTAAAAAGCGTAGTTGAAAATGTAGAAAAAGATATTATATCAGCTACTCTACTCGAAAATAATGGCAATATTATGAGAACATCGAAAATACTCGGGCTTACTCGTAAAGGTTTAAAGGACAAAATAAGCCGGTATGATATAAAATTTGAAAAAGAATAGAATATTTTTAGACAGAGTTTAAGCTATCAATCATTTATTTAATCCAACTTTCGACAATAATTCGTCAAATCTGGGATCAGAACGAAGATTATCAAATACAGGACTTATGCTGAGCCACGCAATCCAATTATCACGTTGTTGGCATGCCTTATCCAACCATTTGAAGGCATTGTCCCTATCATCAAGACCGATATAAATGATTGATATATGATGCGCCGACACATATTCGTTTTCAGATTTATTAAGGAGCATCTCCAATATATCATTTGCTTTCTGTTTTTTCCCGGACATACTATAGGTGTAACCCAGAAAGGCAGTAGCATAAGTACTTCCACCTGACAAAGAGCCTGCCTTCTGACATTCGACAATGGCTTTATCGAATTTTTTCTGACAAATATATGGCGCGGCAAAATAGGCGTGAGTCAGTGCAAAATTGGAATCAAGCTCCAGTGCTTTGTGGAATTTTTTTACGGCCTCATCAAAATCTCGTGCAAAATAATACACTGCCCCAAGACTGGCGCCAATTATCATTGACAGCGGATCGAGTTCAAAGGCATGTTGAATTTCCAGCAAACCTTCATCCATTCTGTTTTGTGACATCAAAAAAAGTGAGTAATAATGATGAGCAGTGGCATAATTAGGATTAAGTTCAATAGCATGCTTGAAATTGGTTTCAGCTTCTGTCCAGTTCCAGTCATAGAAAGTATTAACCCAGCCAAGAGCAGTGTATGCCTCGGCAAGATTAGGATCAATTTCAATGGCTTTGCTTGCGGCCGCTTTCGCTCTGGGGCATGACTCATGAGGAGAGAGAAAATTATAGAAACCCATAATATTATATGCATCAGCCAATCCGGTATAAGGCAGGGCATAGGCCGGATCCTTTTCGATGGCCTGCTGAAAATATTCAACACTTCTTTGAAGCCCACCCTCGTATCGTTTGTTCCAATAATATCGTCCACGCAAATATAGATGGTACGCTTCCAGATTTTCAGTATATTTTTTTACCAGCGGTTTATCATTATCACCATCCAATTGTAATTTCAATTTGTCCCCAATTGATCGAGAAATTTCATCCTGAATAACAAACAGATCGGTCATATCTCGATCATACTTTTCTGACCAGAGGTAATAACCATCTTTTACATTAACCAGCTGGACAGTTATTCGGAGTCTTTTTCCCTCACTGCGGACGTTTCCCTCAAGGATAGTATCAACATTTAATGTCTGACCAATCTTGCGAATATCAATATTTTGTTTTTTGAACTGAATAACTGATTTTCTTGAAACAACACGAAGGCTGTCGATTTTTGTAAGGGCATTTATAATTTCATCCGCCATACCTTCACAGAAATACTCCTGATCTTTTTGTGGGCTGAGATCGGAAAACGGAAGTATGGCAATTGATGGTATTATTGATTGTAGTATAGTTGTTTTTGATGATGGTGATGTTTGCTTCTCACTATAAGGGTTTGCTATATCTGATAACATCTCGTCAATATTCTGATATCTATCCTCAGGATTTTTTTCAAGCGCTTTGTTTATAATTTTCTGTAGTTCCATTGGCAGATCATTTATTGGAGCATGATCCTGATATACAACTGCATAAAGAATAGCCGCTTCATAATCGGCTGTGAACGGTAAATTTCCGCTCAATAGCCGATATAGAATTACTCCGGTTGAAAATATATCGGATCGTGCATCAATCTTCTCTCCCTTGGCCTGTTCAGGTGACATATATGAAACTGTACCAATCTGCGATGTTGACGTGGCTAACTTGACGCCACTTTCAATTTGAGCCAAACCGAAATCCAGAATTTTGGTCTGATCGGATATACTTACAAATATATTCCCCGGTTTTATATCCTGATGAATCAGTCCGCCCCGATGAGCTTCACTTAATCCTTTGCATATTTTAACAATAATATCAATTATTTTTTTTGTTGGTAGCGTTTCGGTATCTATCAACTCCTGTAAAGAGCGACCTTCGATATATTCCATCGCAATAAAGGGGCAATCCTGATATTCACCTACCTCATATATTGTGACAATATTCGGATGATTCAAAGAAGCAGCGTTTTGTGCCTCCAGAATGAACTGTTTTTTCTGTTCAGGAGTAAGATGTGCCCTTTGGGAATGAAATTTTAGGGCGACCTTTCGATGCAGTTCTGTATCATTAGCCAGATATACATCGCCCATACCACCAGAGCCTATAAAACCAATAATTTTATACCGGGCTATTTTTTGTCCCTTTCTTATAAAAGTACCGGTCGGCCAACTATCATTTGATTCGTTTTTTTTGGTCATTTTTAGGCCCTGCAAAACTCCTGACAAATTTGGAATTCACATCTGATAAAATAAAATAGGAATATTTGATAAGTCAGGCAATGAGAAAAAGTAAGTATAACAACGGATAATTACTATCCACCAATTTTTAAAAATATGGCAACATCGCAGCAACAATAAGTGTTTGATAAACAATTAGTTACAGCAAATATCCGTAATAGAATTGGGTTGGCATCGCAGTTGCAATACTCAATAATAAGAACAGAAAAAGAGAGGATATAAGCCATGAATAGATTTAATCAAATAATATTTCTCACCGGTGCAACCGGTAATCTTGGGAGTAAATTAGTTTTACAGGTACTTGAGGAAAAACCAAACACTCAAATAATAGCGTTGGTAAGGGGGAAAAATCAATTCGATGCTGAATCCAGATTGAAAAATCTTCTACTTAGATTATCCCCCAACTCAAATTTTTCTGATATTGGAGAACGATTAGAAGTAATTAACGGCGACATTACAAAAAGGCAACTTGGATTGCCATACTCGCAGTATATAAATCTGGGCAAAAAGGTAACACATATTATCCATTCTGCCGCCGCCACCAAGTTTAGCTCCACTCTTGAGGAATCCCGTCATGTTAATTGTACCGGAACTAAAAATGTTATGAGATTTGCAGGTTTGGCTTCTGAATCATCGATTTTAAAAACTGTATCTCATATCAGTACGGCTTATGTATGTGGTAATCGAGAAGGAATAATATTGGAAGATGAAACAGACAAAAGCTGTAGTTTTTCAAACGGGTATGAGCAATCGAAATGGGAAGCAGAGCAATTTGTTCGGGGCCTGATGCGGCAAATTCCGATTACGATCTTTCGCCCAAGTATTATTGTCGGTGACTCCGAAACCGGACATATCGCCACTTTTAATGTCCTCTACCCCCCGCTTAAGTTATTGTGTCAGGGAAAAATGATACTTCTTCCGGGGTGTTCCGAAGCACCGCTTGATGTCATCCCGGTTGATTATGCCGCCGGGGCAATACTGCATATAACGCTAAACAATAATAACTCCAACGGGAAAACATTCCATATTGTTGCCGGAAAAAATAATTCCAGTGGAGTTGGCCAAATAATTAGACAGGCAAGAAATATACTGGAGCGAGAAAACCCGGATACCACCGTAGTTAACACTGCGACAATTTCCTCTAATTCTATCTGGAATCGTTTTTCAACCCAAGCAAAAAATATATGCAAAATCACAAAATTCTTAAATATTTACAGACCATATATAACACTGAATAGATACTTTGATGACACCAACACCAGACGTGTGTTACGAGGTTCAGGAGTTTCTGCACCATCGCTTATCAATTATCTGGATAAAATAATGAAATACAGCATCGGGACTAACTGGGGAAAAAACAGGCGCTCAGCCGCCTGATTTGTATATGGAATTATCATGAAAATGAAAGTGGTCATAAATTCTCAGTCACAGACAAAAGGGATACAGCATATTGAGGCATTGATACGAGACAAGTTCTCTTTGTTTGATGTTGATATTACTCAAACAAAATACCCAGGTCATGCAATTGAGATAACGCGTCAGGCAAGTTCTGACGGATTTGATATTATTGTAGCCGTTGGGGGCGATGGTACAATCAATGAAATAATAAACGGTTCAATAGGCTGTAATATTCCAATTGGGATAATTCCTTATGGTACCGCTAATGATCTGTCATCATTTCTGAAAATTCCAAAAGATATAAATAACGCATGTGATATAATTATAAATAGCAATGTTCGATCGATTGATTTAATCAAAGTAAATGATTGGTTTTTTATAACATCAGGGGGCATCGGTCTTCCATGTGATGTGCTGGCACATATAAAAAGCATAAAGCACTGGCGCATCGCAGGAAGACAAATATTTTCATTTTTAGGCAGCAAAATTTATGCGCTGGTCCTGCTGATGGTTCTTTTAAAAGGAAAACACATTGGCCGAAAATTACGACTCCAATCCAAAAAGTTTCATTATGATTTGGAAGCTTCATCATTGGTAATCGGAAATCAGCCATATCTTGGTCGCGATTTTCAGGTGCTTCCAGGGGCAAATAATAATGATGGAGTTTTTTCCGTATGTATAATTAAAAATGAAAAAAACCGAATCCGCTTTATTAGTACTTTATTAAGAACTCTCACCGGGAATCATATTAATTCTAACAATGTTAGTTTTTTCCGCACAAACACTATTTTATTGGAATCTAATAATCCGCTTGATTTTTTTGGTGATGGAGAATTAAAACTAAAGGATACTGTTTTTAGAATTCGATTAGTTCCCGGCGCTGTCAAAATTATTGCCCCCTCTGTTTGTTAGCATTATTTTCATCAAAACGATTTTCAGTCTCAACACTTTGGATTTTGCCATCTTGGATATTTATGATTCTGTCCGCATACTGACAGATACGTCGATCATGGCTTACGACAACGACACTCTTATTCTGCTGTCGTGAGTATTTATGCAACAATCGGATAATATTAAGCCCCTGGCTTGATTCAAGGCTGGCGGTCGGTTCATCGGCCAGAATCAATTCAGGTTGATTAATAAATGCCCGGGCCACGGCCACTCGTTGCTTTTCCCCCTGACTCAGATTAGATGGGAATTTATCGTTCAAATTCTCGATATTTATTGATCGACTAATTTGTTTTGCCATTTTTGTAGAATCTGATTTTGATTTGCCAGCGAATCGGCCGCAAAGAGCAATGTTATCCAAAGACGATATAGCATCTATTAGATTAAATGTCTGAAAAACAAATCCGATTTTGGATGCACGAAGTTTTTGTAATTCCTTTTTTGTATATTCCAATATATTCTTTCCAAAAAGAAATAGATCTCCCGTCGAGGGCGGTAATAGTCCGGCAATAATAGTTAATAAAGTGGTTTTGCCGCTACCGCTCGGTCCCAGAATAAGAAGTAACTCTCCTCGTTTTATATTTAATGAAATATTCTTGATGACAGTTGCCGAATTTCCGTTATAAGAATAATCCTTGGAAACATTTTCAATTTTTACAGAATAGCCATTGTGATTAACCTGGTTCATAAAAAACCTCCAGTGGATAAATATTTCTTAATCGATGAAGCGATAAAAAGGCACTGAGGATACTTATCGCGCCGGCCATAAGAAAAACAAGCCAGAACTGCATCAACGAAGATTTGATAGTTATTTCCGGTGCCAACAAAGCTACTGTTCTAACCAGTGGATAGAACAAAATGGAGGCTACTATCATTCCAAAAAGGCAAAGAAGAAACGATTGCCCAAAAATCTGACTGACCAAATATCTGCTGTTTGATCCAAGTATTTTCATTACGGCAAAATCTTTTCTTCTCTCCAAAATACTTATAGAAAGAAGCAGACTTATAATAACGGTCAGGACAATAGCGCAAATGATTACAATTGAATATATAAATGGAAGAAAGCCGGCCTGCATTTCATTCAGGTTGTTGGCTATAAAGGTTTCATGATCAAATATTTCAACATCGGGTAATTCCTTCTTGATGTTTGAAACGACTTGCGATAGATCATATTCGATTTTGATGTTAACCAAATAACAGGTGGCTATTGGAAAATTAACCAATGATTGCGCTTTTTTAAGGGTAACAAAAGCATATTGAATTACAAAAGCATTTGTACCCTGACTTATACCAACAATTAAAAGTGTATCATTCTGTATGATTATTTTCTCTCCAACAAAATAATCATATTTTTTAACAAATGACTCATCCAGGACTATTTCATTATCGTTTTTAATTGATCGTCCCTCTATTATTACCGGAGGTCCTCCCAGGCTTTGTCGATCTCCCCGTTCCTCATTTATATCATAACCGGCAAGATAAACCGTTGCGACCTTATTTCCCTTTTTAATAGGTGTAAGTATCAAAAGTACCGGTGCCGCTGATTCAACGCCATCTGATTTTCTGATTGCTTTTAGATGTTTTGGAAAAAGAACCGAGGTGCATCGCATAATATTAGAGGCGTTTTTTTGCATGACCCAGAGATCAGTTTTGTTTTGTGTTATATATTCCATTGATCCGATCTTGACGCCATTGTACGAGGCCAGAAGAAACAGCATGAGAATAATACATAACCCAATGCCACCAATACTAAGAATAAATCTGGTCGGTTGAGCCTTAAATATTTTAAGTGAATAACTACTCATAGACTAACTCCTTCTAATTTGCCACAAACAGAAATCGTTATAGAAAAAGGTTTGTGCTGTCGAAGATAACTTTTCGCTGATTTCACTCAATGATTCAATATGGTTATATAATTTTTTCGGAATAGACTGCGGAATAAAAAGTGTCCAAAAAGCCAACCTTGCCTTGGGACGAGCAATTTTTACAATCTGTTTTAATAGTGCATCTATCTGGTCTCTACTCATATATTCAAAACAATCCGATAGATTAAACTTACTGATTGTATTTACTGTTACTTTATTCAGATATTCCTCAAGATTGGAACAGACAAGCTTAATACGATCAATACGTTTTTTTATTATTTCAAAATTATCAGGATTTAAATAGAGTGGTACAGAATGAAGATTACGATATTTCCCGGATAAAATATATTCAACATAGAAATTGTCTTTGACTGGTATACCGGTCAATCCATACTCGGTTCGCTTAAACAGCACTTTTGAAATATTTTCAATTGCAACGTATCTAAAATATTCTGCTGAGCGGCCAAATCGGGATAGTACAAATCGACTAAAGAATATCTTAAACAGATATCGCCATCTGATATTATTCCAGGTTTGATTATAGGAGTTTATTTGAACCGACTGATTTGATTCTGAAAGAAATCTATTTATTGTACGACGGCGATGAATCAATGGAAGAATAAGCCGATAAAAAAGAGCAAAGTAATTTTCAAATTTACCAATATGAATGATTCCTCGATTAATATCATTTTTTTTATTATTCCAATAATCGGCAGCTCTTTCAGATAAAAACGGACGTAACTTAATATATATATCCCAGCGATTACTTTTGGGCCGGACTCCCATAAACTGAATAAACTGTGTATAATCCAGATATTTTATTGCCGCTATTTTCAATTCAACCAGATAAATCTGGCCCGGGTGTTGGTCTATAGCAATAACAGATCGCGGATTTTTCAGCAACAATGCGAAACTGTTATCACCGCCAGAAGCTATTGATAGAATGTTATCATCGGGAGTGACTCTTAATCCCTGTGAAAGCACTCTTGCATCTTCCCAACATTGTGAATATAGTATTTTCATAAAACCGCCATCTTTTTATTTGCCTGATGAAGGATTTTTGGAATGGCTATTTTTTCTCCAAAATGTACTCTTGTCTCGAATTCATTTTTTGAGTTGGATAGCAGATCACTATCAATTGTTATGCTATTTTTAGCAAAAAGCATTACAACGGTTGAGCCACCCAATTCAAAGCGCCCTTTTTTATCTCCTTTATTCACCCGTTGACCGGGAACAAATTTCTGCTTTATAGAACCAACTGTGAAAGCGCCCACTTCGGTTATAACGATCTGACCGAAATGGTCCGAATTAAAAACGGTTGTAGTTCGATAGTTTTCCGTATAGAAGGGAATTGGCTTTTTAAAACTGTATGATCCTCCAGCATAATATTTCCCCTTTACTTTCGAAAACTGTAAAGGTAAACCGGAATCGGGAAAATAGAACTGGTGATAGTCCGAGAGGCAAAGTCGAATAGTAATCACTACGCCGTTAGCAAATTTTGCGGCCAGATCATCATTACACAGGAATTGTCGAAGATTAAAAATATTGCGTTTAATAAGAAAGGTGTTATTGGGGCCAATTCCTGTGTAAACTAAAAGTTTTCCATCGGTCGGTGAAACAAGACTATTTGTGCTCTTATCAACAAGTCTCGAATTATTTTGCGGCTCGCGAATGAAGAAATCATTAAAGCAGGAGTAATTATTTAGCGATGGTACAGTGCTTTTATTATTAAGGTTCGTTTGTTTGATAAAAGATGAAATAAAATAACGGCTGAATTTCTGTCGAGCCAGCCAACCATACAATTGTGATATAAATTTTCGACTTAATATAAAAGTAGTAAGTAACCGTCCCAAAATTGTATTGTAGGACCAATAAAGAAACCCGGAGGCAAATGGATATTCTACTTGGGTCATACCATTGGCACGATTTATATATGTTATGTTCAGTTTTTTATTCATAACTCCACCTGATACAAAGCATATTCTTTTTGCGGCTCCGGCGATAAACAACCCGGCAGGCTGTGAGCGAGATTGCTTTTAAGTCTCAAAGTCAGAAGCATGGTGTTATAGCCGCCTTTGAGTATTTCATTAATAATAAAATAGAAACCTGCTCGGCCAAGACCACTTCTGTTTTTGATCTCTTCGGGAGTTAGGCCGCCCAAATAGAAATTAATTTTCCTTACTTTGTGCCGGTGGTACATAAATCTTAGCCTAGCCGGTATATTAGTTCTGCCGTTCATTGATCGGACAGCATCGGCCAATTCCAAAAGCGCTATGGCAAAACCGCATAAAATGTTATCAGCGTTGTAAACGAAAGTAAACATCCGTGGATGTATGGCATAATTAGCTTTTTCAAAAAGTTGTTTTAGTTCCTCAACTCTTAATGGAGTAAAACCAAGGAAACCTCCAAATGATTTTGACATTATCTGCTGAAGTTTTATTAGTTCGTTATCAAGATTATTCAAATCAATTAATTCAAAACGATAACCGCGCTTCATCAAGAGATTGTACCGTTTCTCACCCTTAATTTTCATTTCTGCCAAAATGTCTTTTCCGTGAATTTCCACAGAGTCCCATTCGGCCTTGATCTTGAATCCAAATTTCTCAAAATATTCGGGATAGTATGGTTTATTGTATGGCTCGCCAAAGAAAAGATCATGATTGAATCCCCGGGTCATGAACCGGTAACTGTGCCAGATATCGAAATTCATCGGCCCCCAGATTCTTTTTATATTATTATCGTACAGCCATTTTGTCGCGATCTCTAATATAGCGCGGGCATACTGATAGTTATTTTGGCATTCAAAGAAACCAATTGTTCCAACGGCTGTACCATCCTTATCTTTTAAACTGGGATTAATCATTGCCATGATTCGCCCTTGAACAGATCCATTATCATATAGAAGAAATTTCCTGAAAAGATTGCCCGGTTTATTATAAAACCAATACGAGGGTAAAAGCTGTCTTTTAATTTCGTCCTGATGCGGCGGAATCCAATTAGAATCACCTTTGTATATTTCATAACCGAATTTGATAAAATCATTTATCAGTGAAGTATCATATTTGAATTCTTCTATGCGCATTTGACCACTCCTGTACTGCCGTCAATCTGGATGACATCACCATTTTTTATAGACGAAGTTGCTCTATCAACGGCAACAATAGTAGGAATTCCCAACTCGCGTCCGATAATAGCCGTATGAGACAAGACACTTCCTTTCTCAACGATTATACCTTTGGCCTGAATCATCAAAAAGACCCATCCCGGGTCAGTTGATTTGGCAACCAGGATATACTCCTTGTTCTTTACTGATACATGTGGATCGATAACCACACGAGCCATTCCTTTGGTCACGCCGGACGAACATCCAATTCCTTTTAATACTTTTAATTCGGTTTCATCTATTTGACTATATTGATAGTCACTTAGATACGGAATACCTGAAAGGTGAATACGTTCACAGGGAGTGCTATTTTTAAATGCCGTATATTCGGCTCTTCGCATTTGGACTATCTTTTTAGGATCATAATTAACTGAAGTACCTTCAATGTAACTAAATATCTCTTGTACTGTCAAATAGTACAAATCATCCGGTTTGGTTATAATGCTCTGTTCACAGAACAGCAGGGACATTTTTTTGAAAAGTTTTTTTATAACACCATATAAACGGCTTCGTGCAAATCTCATATTTTCCCGATTGGCAATAGCGCGGCGCGCCTGGGCTAATACGAAAAAGAACAAAACCCGTTTAAATCGATTATGTATATTCTCTTTTACAGTCTTTTCAGCAGAATTTCGAATATATTTTTCACGGTGCATCATTGATGAGGCCGTTAGATCAGTTTTGGAATATTCATGAATAAGCTTTAATAATTCCGCGGGATTATCCCGATATGTTGGTTTTTCAAGTTTTAGCTCTTCCATACCTCTATCACCGTACTTATTCAGATATGATGAAAGTCTATTTTTAAGTGGGGAATATTGTGTGTCAGTGATAATATTTATCCAGATATTTTCATAATCAGAATTGTTGAATAATTCCCTGTAGGCCAAATTCCCTCTTATGATCCCGGCCATCTCAAGAAGAGCATGAACAGGTTTAACACTTTCAATATCCGGTTGACCGCACAGAAGATCATTGTGTAGATTTGGATAATTATCAAATTCACTGCATTTACATAATTTTTTAAGCCAGTCATAGTATTTCATAGCACAAAAGTCGTTGTAAAGTGTCAGGTGCCAAATTGGACTAAATTCGCGTTCAATATTACGATACAGATCAATTAATTCGCTATCATAAAGTGAAGAGAATCTGATATCTTTATATTTTTTATAAGACAAATAAAATTTACGGAAAAACATAAATGCCGTAAATTGAACCATCAGTAGTCGAAAAATGACCATAAAGACTGAAAACAATCGATTTACCCACGACAATTTTGTCTGTGGAAATTCGGCTATTTTATTTATACCTATCATTTGGTCCCATGATTTTTTATGACTTTTATAACCGGGTAGATAGGACAACATTTTGTACCAGTTTAATAAATTGTAATACACCCGGCCATCGAGAAGTCCAATCATATTTTTGAAAATGTGAAGTTCTTTTCTTACTTCCCTCTTTATAAGCAAACAGCCCAGAGCCGTCTTCTTAAATGCTATTTCATACCCCTGCTGAATGAAACTAAAAGTCAATGGCAGAGTAATGCCGGGATAACTTTCAACGATATTTGAATTATCCCAAATCCTATCTTGTGACTGAGATGGCTTTTGGCTAACAATTGGCCGTGATTGCAAAATATATAACTCACCATCAGAATTGAAGGCCCACTCCATATCCTGAGGTTTCCCAAATTTCCTCTCGGCGCGTATGCCATTCTGACATAATAATTGCACTTCGCTATCTGATAGAACCGATTTCCTTTGAAGTGACTTTTCGATTAGCTGCATTCGTGTTCCATCTTTGCTGTTTGGGATAACTCTAATATTTTTCTCGCCAATCTGTTTTGTGATTTTGTCTGAATTCCATTTTACTTGATAATTGTCAGTTTCAACTTGATCCTGTACTATTCCCTCGCCAAGACCATATCCGGCCGAGATATTGATTTCCCTGGCATTAGAAAACGGGGAGCGGGTGAACAAAATCCCTGATGAAAAGGCGTGTATCATCTCCTGAATTATTACCGCAATTGAAACATCAAACAAGTCGATTCCTTTTTGAAAACGATATGTAAGTGCCCGGGGAGAGTATGCCGAAGCCCAGACTTTTTTAATTGAATCAATAATATTGTTTTGCGATACATTCAGAAATGAATCCATTTGTCCCGCATACGAGTTATTGCCAGAATCCTCCCCCACAACCGATGATCGGACCGAATATTTTATTCCGACTGCCAGTTTTTTTTCAACGCTCTTATTTATCTGATCAATAAACATTTGAGGAATGTTCTGTTTAATAATCAAATCGTATATTTTTTTTGAGGCCAACTCAATAGAGGTCTGCCTTGAAAAATCAATTGACTCAAGAATATCGGCAATCAAACCAGTTATTGGTTTTGTCGTTTTTGCATATACATCCGATGCAATAACCAGCCAGGGCGGAACAATAAAACCTCGGCGGTATAGGTAAAAAAGATTTTTGGCTTTGCCACCAACCTGCTTTTCATAAATAATTGGGCGCCGAGAATCATAGGCTATAATATTTTTGTTTATGAACAACATCTTACAACCCACCATTCCAAATTGATTCTACTATTATCGCCAGCATCATTACTATGGCGTAGAATTCGGCCAAAGATCTTAATTTGATTCCGGTTGGCATTTTCTTAAAAAGAAATCGTAGGTATCCAAATATAAGGATTTTGTAACCTATGGTGATTATTACCAAATAAACAATCGAAAGCGATAAGGCATAATACAAGTAAAGAGCTATCCCATAAGAAATAGTTTGGATGAAGAGGGAAATTATGGCCGCGTAAATATATCCGAAAATTCGAGAGTATGTAATGTATTCGGTTTCCTCTTGGGGGTAACGTATCTTACGTGCAATCTCCCAGGACAAAAATAGAAACCAGAATTTTACAATTATCAGTGCAAGCAAAAGCCAATTTAGGTTTGCCAAATTAGTATTATACTGAACAGTAAATATTGTTGTTAAATGCAGTAGTATAAGAACGGTAACGGGATTATGAGTGGCCAGATTTAATAAAAGACAGTTGTGCATTTTCTCTGGGAGGAAAAAGTATCTGAACATTAGAAATGTATATCCCAGAACAATAAGAGAAGATAGAAATACTTGCTCAGAATAAAGATGAAAACAAATATAGGTAACAGATGCTACAGCAAGAGCAAATTTAATATCCGCTTCTTTCACTCTACCCGATGGCAGTGGTCTATCCTTAAACAGAATCATATCGGTTTGGCGGTCCTTGAGCTCATCCATCAATCTTAAGATCAAGGCAACTGTAAAAAGAAACCCAATCCCGATTAATGATGAAACGGTAAAGATGGTAAATGAAACCTGAGTGATTTTGGATAAATAGAGTGTGAAACCTAAAAATAGAAATACAGAAATCGCAAAACGAGGAACAATCGGAAACATCTCTTTTAAATAAACCCACAGGCGAGAAGCAAAATCTAAATCCAGTATAGTTTTTGATAAATTGATATTCATTTTTTTATCCCTTTCATCCTTTGGGATACTTAATAGCATTAGCAATGCCAAAAAATACCTCTCTTTAGTAATTTTGATAAAATCATAAACAACAACATTTTATAAGGGCAAGACGGTTGGGGATTATAAGATTTCTAGTGGATAGTAATTATCCGTCGAATAGACAAATATCCATATCAATCATAATTTTTCTCTGCGAATTAAATTATAGCTGGAAGAAAATTAGAAATGGCAGAGTACTATATCCTAAAAATTGACTCAAATCCGTGAAATAGCTAATAATCATAATATTTAGAATATTTTAAATTCTAACAAATTGAGAGTTTGAATTGACAGCTGATTGCAATACGTTGGCCTTCAATGATATTGAGAGCATGACATATTTCATTATCTTATGCAACTCGTAACATATAATTTCGAAGTTCATCAATAAAGGGACGCCATAATTTTTCAAGTTTTTGTATCCAATGATATCAAAGCAATATGATCAAATTATTTTTTCTTCCCCATCAATTTTCCAATATCCTGCCCTATCACATAAATCGAAGGTACCAAAACCAGTGTTAACGGCGTCGCAAACAATAATCCCCACCCAAGTGCCAGGGCCATTGGTGACATAAAAACAGCTGTTCCGCCGATTCCATAAGCCAACGGTAAAAGTGCCACAACAGTCGTTAAAGTGGTCATAACAATCGCGCGGAGTCTGTCCTCGGTTCCCTGGGCTACAATTTTTTTCATATCGTCCTCGGGGGATTGTTTTTTGAGCCGGTTGATATGGTTGACCAGTACTAACGAATCATTCACCACCACCCCGGACAACCCGACGATTCCCATGATGGCGACAAAACTGAACGGTTCACCATGCAGGCCAAAAGTAATAATAACGCCAATGATCCCAAACGGAATCGCGACCATAACCATAAACGGCTGGG
>JAAERC010001234.1 GCA_024230695.1 Candidatus Zixiibacteriota bacterium | reverse complement strand
GTGCGCCTTCGTTGTAAAGCTATGAACCTTATGACTGGGCTAGGTATGCCCAAAACATGTCCGGTTACATAATTCAAAGGGAAACAAAGAAGGATACTACACTCTTTGGCTCTCTTTGGCTGATTTATGCAACAAAGCCGTCAATGAATGAAGATGAGTGAATGGGGATTGACAGCAACATCTAAAGATAGATCAATTTCAATACAAATTGATGAGTCTATTAATGATGATAAATACTGTATCACGTTATCTAGCCAGAATTGGCATCTAACTGTGAATTTGATCAATATCCAAAGGATCGCGGAATTTGAAACCTTCATAAGAACTACCAAAGACAAAAATGAATATGCCGAATTCAAGTTTGGTGTATTCGAGAACATGGATGTGAGTATAGTCCGTGATGATGAGCTCAAAAGTTTCTGGATAAAGCTACATGGAAACGATGGGCTGATCGAGATGACGATAGATAAAAAAGGTATTGATGACTTATTGAAAAGTATTGAAGAAGTAGTCGATGATTTGAATAGCAAAAATCAATAGACCAATACAACTATGATACTCACTCACAGCGGTAGAAGACATCGCATCAAGGCTTATTTGTAATGGGCAAAACAAAAGGACTTTATCAAGAAGAGTACTCGGTTGGGTCTTTTGTTAGAATTGTCAAACACGAAAACCTTGAAAAATTCCGGGAAGAGTGGCAATACCATAATAAATTGCAACCCGAACAGATGGAATATGCTGGGAGAACGGCTCAAGTACAAGAAGCAATGTTCTATCACGGTGGTGATGAGATCTATACGCTTAAAGATGTTCCTGGAATATGGCATGAACAGTGTTTGGAAGCATACCTTGAGAAAAAGGAAGACACATAACAACTCATTCAACTACAGCCCATTATGCCGGGCGTTATATTGCTAATCCACAATTGACTAATTGATATCACTATGATATCATGTAATTATGCCAAGGAAAATCCGGCAACTCGTAAAAGATCTTGAGAAACACGGCTTTTTGAATAAGGGCGGTAAAGGTAGTCACAGAAATTTCATTCATCCTGCTTATCCTTATGCAATTGTGATCTCTGGAAACCTTGGCGATGATGCTAAACATTATCAGGAAAAAGCAGTCAATAAAGCAATCAAAGGGGTAAAACAATGAGTACTAATATTTCTGATAGGTATTTGAAGATCGTTGAATGGTCTGATGAAGATAATTGCTATATTGGAACATCTCCGGGTCTATTTGATGGAGGAGTTCATGGGGAAGATGAAGCAAAGGTCTTCAGTAAACTTTGTGTAGTAGTTGAAGATACCATTACAATAATGAATGATTCTGGAAAACCTTTGCCGAAACCAACTGCCAATAAACAATTCTCAGGAAAAATAGCCCTACGAATACCACCTGATTTACACAAAGCCGTGGCAATCAAAGCAATGCAGGAAGGCGAGAGTATCAACAAGCATATTCAACATAAATTAGAGGCCGCAATATAACAACTGCGTGAACACCGACCACAAAAGGCGGCTTCTTTTGAGCTTAGGTTTGCTTCCGAAAATCGTTTTGCACAATACTGGGCGGCACGGGAGCAATAACGTGTTCAAACGGCAATCCGAAACATGTGGTATAATTCAGGTCAAATTGGGGTGCCGCCCAGCCAATCCGGCCTATGCTTTTGGGTCGGGTTACGCAGAGCGTTATGCATCTAAAAGAAAAGCGGAGTTATGACCAAACAACCAGAAGAAGTATTTGACTGTGTTTGTTGTTTCTGCGGATGTCCTATTGTTGCAGATGCGGTTGAACCTATGGCTATCAATATATTTGATAAGGGTGCTGGCAACGGGCAGTCTTTGTTCTCACATGTTGATTGTCTAAAAAAATGCTTACATCAATCCATACCATTCCTTGACCATCGGGAAAGACTTGAATGTCTTCAAAACGATAATTAGTAATCCAGAAACATTCAGTTCAAACCAGTCGAGGGATGCATAACAAATCGTTGAAGTGCGACCGCCATGGGCGGTCGCAAATTGGGCTTGACCCAATTATTGAGGCAATTTCGGATTCAGTCCCGGTGGCACGAGAGCAATAACAGGTTTTAACAATATTCCAATAAACGTGCTATAATGCCAGCAATTAGTGGAGTGCCACCGTGTACTGGTCGGCAAAACATGGCGGCTCCTTAACTCTGCGTTATACCTCTGTACTAATCACAAGAAATAACCATTGACAACACCACATAAATAGTGGATAATACGTGTATTATACGTATTATATCTGAGGTGTATCATGCAGAAGAAGCTAACAATCACGGTTGATGAAAAGGTATAT
>JAAERC010001233.1 GCA_024230695.1 Candidatus Zixiibacteriota bacterium | reverse complement strand
CCAAAAAATACAAATAGATGCCAGTGGCAATGTTTATGTTGCTGGAACGACAGAATCATCTGATTTCCCTACCACCTTTGGCGCGTATCAGGAAACCTATCAGGGCAATAATGGATATTGGGGCGGCGACGCTTTTATTGCTAAACTAAGCCCCGATCTTTCAACAATTATCGCCGCAACATTGTTGGGAGGAAGTGGTAGCGAAGAAGGCAATGACTTGATCCTGGATGATAATGGTGATCTATACCTGTCTGGAATAACCGGTTCTGCTAATTTTCCTGTGATTTCTGGATATGACCAAGGATATAATGGCGGATATGGCAATTTTGCTTCTGATGCCTTTCTGGCCAAATTTGATGGTAATCTTCAAACCTTAATTGCCTCAACATTTTTAGGTGGAGTAAGAAACGAGAATGGTGGATATATATCAATAGATCTGGATCGTAATATTTTTGTAACCGGAATTACGGGGTCAGATAATTTCCCATTCACAACTGGTGCTTATGATAGTACTTTCAGTAATTCCATTGGAGATGTATTTATCTCAAAGTTTGATCAAACTCTTTCAAGTCTTATGGCATCGACATTTTTGGGAGGAAATGATACCGATTGGGGATATGCTGTTTTAAATGATGCTGATGGAAATGTATTCGTTACAGGTCATATGAGTTCAATAGATTATCCGACTACTCCAGGAGCGTACGACAGAACATACAATGCTTCTTGTGGATATATGCAGAATTGTGCTGATGTGGCAATTTCAAAACTTAATGGGAATCTTACGGAACTCCTCGCTTCAACATATTTAGGTGGAAATAGTTGGGATTCGGGAACTGATCTTTGTCTGGGTAGCGACGGTAGGATTTATGTTGGCGGATTTACACACTCAACCGAATATTTTCCAACCGCTGGAAGTATATATAGTCAGGATTACCTTGGTGGTTCCGCAGATCTGTTCGTTGCATGTTTTGATGTCAATCTGACGACGTTATACCATTCAACCTATTTCGGTGGAGATGGAACGGATATAGGTACGATATGTTTGAATGCTGAAAATGACATTTATTTTGTTGCTGTAACCGGTTCACAGGATATACCAACATCTGATAATGCAATTCAGCCAATTTATGCCGGCGGAGAATATGATGTCTATGTTGCCAAATATACCACCAATCTATTTTCTCGCGTAACTAATGGTGATATTGTTAATGATGGAGGA
Source organism: Candidatus Zixiibacteriota bacterium (assembly GCA_024230695.1). The sequence goes on along the minus strand of JAAERC010001233.1, from coordinate 482 downwards.
AAATCAGTGGCAGTTAGTTGGGGAGATTATGATAACGATGGTTATGATGATCTTTTTGTATCAAATTTCGGTTATCCAATACCGCAGAACAACTGTCTCTATCATAATCAAGGAAATGGTACATTTTCTAAAATTGACGGAGTTTCCATAACTAACGATAATACTTTCTCTGCGGGATCCTGTTGGGGTGATTATGACAATGATAATGATTTGGATATTTTTGTTGGAACTAGTCAGAATGGATTAAATCTACTATATGAAAATAATGGAGATGGCACATTTACACAAATTTTAAATACAGATATAGTAAATGACCCGGCATATTCGTTAAATTCAAGTTGGCTGGATTATAATAATGATGGTCTATTAGATTTAATAGTTTCTAATGAAAATGATAATAATCCTCCAAATTATACGGCCTCGAATTTTCTTTATCGGAACGATGACACATCTTTTATTCAGCAAAGCACCGGAACTCTAGT
>JAAERC010001232.1 GCA_024230695.1 Candidatus Zixiibacteriota bacterium | reverse complement strand
GGATCAAACAAACCAACTTGAACAGTCCCTACAAATGAGGCGGCGATAAAACTGAAGAAGATATAATATTTTATACGTTGATATTTTTTGTACTTATTCGATAATATTCTCTTTTTGCCTTTTCTTTTCATCCGTTCGGATTTGATTTCTGATATCCAGTGGTTTAAGGTTCCCAAGGGACATATCCAGCCGCAGAAAAACCGGCCCAAAAATATCGTAGGAATTAAAATCACTAGCGACCACAGTAATCCCTTAAATACTGTACCATTAGCCAAAAGTGTCGCCAACGCAACTAAGGGACTAAACTCAAGCGCAATTGAAACCGGGTAAGGTAGAATAATTTCCGATAGATCATCAGGATTAAAATTAACTTCAAAATTGGTCTTAAGAATCAACCAGAAAAATATTCCAAAGAATAAAACCTGTGACAAACGTCTGATATTTACAACTGTTTTATTAGTCATAGTTTTAAACTACTTCTTTATATCCAATTGATCTATAGTCGGTTGATCCCAATCCATTTTTTTCTGCAAGTAATATATGAGATACACGATTTGCCGAAAGACCCAAAAACTCGCAGGCCCTGCTGTCAGCGGCAACCTGATCGGTTGAGCATATCACCGAATTCTTTATCGCGACATCTGCAAGTGATCCGCCCTGTGGACCACCACGTAAAAGGACTCGAGTGGAATCAACAACGGTCAATGTCGGACGGCAAAAATTGGCAAGATCAACAATCGATTGATCGATTTGCTGATGTAGCTGATTGCGACGGCCGCCAAGAATACCATAGAGATTTTTCATTCCAATAGTACATGATGACAATGAATGATGTTTAGTTATCGGCATATTTATCAAACGATCAGTATCAATAAAATATTTAACCACCGGCCAAATGGTTAGCAACTCTCCGCCCAAATCAGTTTTCACATAATCATCATCACCTGGAAGGATCACTCTGGCCCCGGCCTCCTCGGCCGCTTTACGGATTCCACTGCGGAGAAAACATCGCCGAGGGTCATTGCAGGTAACATCGGTAACAATGACTTCAACCGCCCCGGCATCGAGACACAATCTGGCCATCTCGGCCACAAGTTCCGGATTAGTATTAGCTGCCTGTCCCGGAGCACGATCCCAGCCGACATTTGGTTTTATCGTTACTCGTTCACCCGGTTTGACAAACCGTTTTATCCCGCCAATAGTTTCAAGTGAATCATGTAATGCCGCGATATGATCCTCATTTTGGGCCAAGGTTATTCCCGGGAGATTTGAATCAGGCGGTACTTCAAAATTGTTTGTTTTTGGAAAAACAGTTTCATAATCAGATTTAACCCGATTATGAAATAATAATCCGGCTCCGGTGGCGGCGGTTGCCAAAGCAACTGCTTTACCTGTTTTTTTGATAAAATCTCGTCGCTTCATAATTATTCTCCCAAAAAGATTTCTATATAAAATACAAAATCAGTATTATCGACGCCAACCAAAGAACAACATCAGCCAGAAGCGGTCTATCGGCCAGAAGCAATTTTGTCGGTGACCCGCCTTTTTCCTCTTTATGAACCAGATACAAATATCTAAAAATTCCATAGATAACAAACGGGATTGTGATATATAGATATTCCGTATTCAGTTTATTTTTTACTTCTTCAGAAAGAGTATAGAACAAATAGGTAATCACGGTCGATGCTGTCACTACTCCAATTAACTGATCCAGCAAATATGGAGAATAGTTATCAAGAATTTTCCGATGACTTGAGGCATCCTTTTCAAGAAACATAATCTCATGTCTTCTTTTTCCCAAACCAAGAAAAAGTGCCAGAACAAATGTTGAAATAAGAAGCCAATTAGAAAACTCAACATTGATAGCCACCGCCCCGGCAAGCGCTCTTAGCACAAATCCGGCCGCGATTGACATCACATCAATAATAACAATATTTTTTAAAACAAATGTGTACAAGACATTTAATACCAAATAAGCCAGAGCCACATAAAACAATCCCAATCCAATATAATAAGACAGCATCAAACCACCCAGAGCCAGAAACAAACCAACCATTCCTGCAACTGGTACTGAAATATCACCAGCGGCAAGGGGTCGATTTTTTTTCAGCGGATGTTGCTTGTCCCGGTTTATATCAACAATGTCATTTAAAGTGTATACTGCCGATGCCAAAAAACAAAATGTCACCAGGGTCAATAACGATATATTTTGATAAGCTGGATTTGCCGCCTGACCTGAAAAAATAAGGCCGGCCAGAACAACTCCGTTTTTTATCCATTGCTGAGGTCGTATTAATTTAATAATATTTTTTAGCATTAATGAAAATAAGGACATTTTAGATTGAAATTCAAGGAAAAAGTAGAACCGGATACCGAAAAATTAACGCCGTAAAAGCGAGCG
>JAAERC010001231.1 GCA_024230695.1 Candidatus Zixiibacteriota bacterium | reverse complement strand
TTGCCACGATTGCCGGAGCTACGGCAAGGGCCGGGTTTGATATTTTGCTTGAGTTTATGGCTTTGCTGTCGGTTAATCTGGCTGTTCTTAATATTTTGCCAATTCCTGTTTTTGATGGTGGTCATCTGATGTTTCTTATCGCCGAGAAGTTAAAAGGTTCGCCTTTGTCGATGAAAATCAGAATGGTGGCCCAGCAGGTCGGGTTGGTATTTATTTTATTATTAATTGTATTAATTACATATAATGATATAACCAGATGATGGTTTAAGCGTATAATAAATAAGGTAAATGATTGTTGAACATATTAAATTGTAGCGATTTATTTGAGATCAAATAATTAGTTTGTTTATAAAGGAAATATGATGAAGGGTGATACTTTTGATTTTATCTGGGAAAATATAAAGTCTTTGCTGATTGCTGTTGTTCTGGCTGTAATAATTAAAACATCAATTGTAGAGGCGTATAAGATTCCGTCGTCGTCAATGGAGGACACTCTTCTGGTTGGCGATTTTCTTATTGCCAATAAATTCATTTTTGGTTCGCAAATCCCTCTGGTCGGATGGCGTCTTCCATCAATTTCTGATCCGGAGCCTGGCGATGTTATGATCTTTAAGTGGCCCGGTGATGGTATGACCAATTATATCAAAAGATGCGTTGCTGTTGAGGATCAAAAAGTAGAAATAATCGACAAGGTCCTGTATGTTGATGATGTAGAATTTACAAACCCTGAATATTTAAAATTTACCGATTCTTTGAATTTGCGACAACGTCCCGGTCCCAATGAAAACAGTCGAGATAACTGGGGGCCATATGTGGTTCCAAAAGACAGTTATTTTATGATGGGCGATAACCGCGATAATTCATATGATTCCCGATTTTGGGGTTCGGTTCACAAAGATCTGGTCCAAGGCGAGGCGATGATGATTCATTGGTCATGGGTGCCGGATAAAGAATCGCCTAAGACATCGGTTTCCGATCCGTTGTCGGTTCCTCGTCTGTTTTTGTATAATGTGGCGCATTTCCCCGAACGTGTTCGTTGGAAACGACTTTTTAATCTGATTGGTTAAGATTGCTAAAGATATATATCTTTAGCAATCAACGACTCCCGATTATAATCTTATTGCTTACAGATCGATCACTGGCTATTATGGGTGAGAAAAACCGACG